>WTHL01000265.1 GCA_011523155.1 Synechococcus sp. PL34863bin_39
AGCAGTACCAGCGCAGCGGCATGCCGGATCCAGACCATGGCTCAGCGACGTCCGAACAGCTGCCAGGCCAGCCAGGCCACCAGTGCCAGCACCAGCCAGGGCAGCAGCGCCCGCAGAACGATGGCGGCAATCACAAGCACCCCCGCACTGATGGCCGTGCGTCTGACCACGGCTTTGCTCTGGTCGGTCATGCAGTCCCAGCGGGGCAACAGGGCCATGGCGGCTATCCGGTCATCGATGCAGCCAGCATGCGCCAGACAGACGGCCCGCGCACCCTCATGGCCTCAGCGAGCGGGGTCGTTGCACCGGATCCGGGAATGCTGATAAACGCGGCGGGCTGTCGCGGTTGCCACGGCGAATCAGTCGCCAGCTCCCAAGCATGGCTTCAACGATGCCCGCTCCCGATGACCACCGAGGAAGCGATGGCCCTGATTGAAGGGGCTCTTGATTACTGCAAGCAACGCCAGAAACTGCTCACGAATGCTGATCGCGACGGCGATGCCCAGGCGATTGACCGCGAATTCGAGGAATGGCTGAACCCCAAGGGTGGGATCCTGCCGCTGATGCCCTGCCCGAAACCGGAAGGAGCCTGAGTCCAGCAACACATCCCGTGGACGGGAACGGGTCGACGACGTCAGGGCCGCCCATCCCCCTCACTGACTCGACCGATCACCACAAACGCCCGACCCGGATGCGCTTCCGCTGCCTGCCGGCAGGCATCCGTGCGACTGGAGGCACGCACAACAAAGCACCTCGAGCCTGCCGGCGACTCAACTCTCACCTCATAGGACGAACGCATCACAACGACAGCACCCTCTCCGTTCTGGCTCAGGTGCACCGCCCATCGCCAGTGTGGAAAGGCTGATCAACGGCCGAATTCGTAGCAATACCGACGCCAGCCCGGTGGCAGAGGAGAGATAACAAGGTCACCGAGCAGCAAGCATCGGTATTCCTTGGGGGATTGAGGCGGGAGTGGAGACCCCGCCTTTTTTATGCGCAGCTGTCAGGTCGCCGGCCCTCCGCCACCGTGAACGCAGGCACGCGGTTCATCCCATGACAACACCATTCGCCGACATCCACAGCGTGCAGCCTGCGATCGCAGGACGGGAAACGGAGCTGGAGGCGCTGATGCGGTCGGACCGTCCCTTCTGGCTCGACGGCACCGACCGTGATCTCGACACCCTGCAGGCATGCTTCGCCTGCGCGCTGCACATGCACCAACCGGCAATCCCGGCCGGCCCGGAGGGCACCCTGATCTCCCATCTCCAGCACATGCTGGATCACCCGACACAAGGCGATAACCACAACGCGGAGCCCTTCGCGCACTGCTACCGCCGGCTCGCCGACATCCTTCCGGCACTGATCAGCCAGGGGTGCAGCCCCAGAATCATGCTCGACTATTCGGGCACCCTGCTCTGGGGACTGGAGCAGATGGGCCGCACCCAGGTCACCGATGCCCTGCGGTTCCTGGCCACCGATTCCGTGATGCAGCGCCACGTGGAATGGCTCGGCAGCTTCTGGGGCCATGCGGTTGCCCCCTCAACCCCCATCCCTGATCTCCTGCTTCAGATCCAGGCCTGGCAGCACCAGTTCGCCTCCCTGGCCGGCGATCAGGCGCTGCAGAGGGTGCGGGGCTTCTCGCTGCCGGAAATGCATCTGCCCAACCACCCCGACACGCTCTTTGCGCTGATCAAGGCCCTCAAGCGCTGCGGATTCCGTTGGCTGATGGTTCAGGAGCACAGCGTGGAGACCCTGCAGGGCACCCCATTGCCACGGGAGCAGACCCTGGTCCCGAACCGTCTGATCGCGCGCAACAGCGATGGCGAGACGGTGAGCCTCACCGCGCTGATCAAGACCCAGGGATCCGACACGAAGCTGATCGGCCAGATGCAGCCCTGCTACGAGGCCCGAGAGCTGGACCGGCAGTCGCTCAGCGGCACCTCGGTGCCGGCGCTGGTGACGCAGATCGCGGATGGCGAAAACGGCGGCGTGATGATGAACGAGTTCCCGGCGGCCTATGAGCAGGCCAATCGGCGCGTGCGAGGGGAACCGACCCAGGCCATCAACGGCACGGAGTATCTGGAACTGCTGGAAGCCTCAGGCTGCCGCAGCAGCCAGTACCCGGCCATTCAGGCGGCGCAGCAGCAGCGGCTGTGGGACGAACTCTCGGGCCCCGTCAGTTCGCAGGCTGTGGATGCAGCCATCTCCCGGCTGGAGGCCGAGGAGAGCGGCTTCAGCATGGAGGGAGCCTCCTGGACCAGCAACCTCAGCTGGGTGAAGGGCTACGGGAATGTGCTGGAGCCAATGCAACAGCTGAGCGCCCAGTTCCATCAACGCTTTGATCCGGAGCTGGCCCTCAACCCAGCCCGAACCAAAGAGGCCGATTACCAGCAGGCCCTCAAGCATCTCCTGCTGCTCGAGACGAGCTGCTTCCGGTACTGGGGCCAGGGCGTCTGGACCGACTATGCCCGTGAGATTCATCGCCAGGGCGCAGCCCTGCTGAAACCGGCCACGGATCCCTGAGCGCTCAGGGAAAGGTTCAGATCAGGCCCCAGAGCTTCAGCAGACTGCGAATCCAGCTGACAAACCCAGTCCAGAGCTGATGCAGCCCGCCGTGAAGGGGCGGTGGTGTGGGCCGTGCCAAGGCAGCGGCTGAGGCCTGCATCGCCTGAGGGGCGAATCCCTCAAACGCGGCCTGCACCGCGGGATCCCCCTGCAGTGCCGTGTCCAGCGTGCGCTCACTCAGTCGCCCGCCACATCCCGGGGAATAACGCCCTCTGAACTGCCGCATTCCAGCCATCGGATCCGTCCTCCTGAGGTGGTCGCTGACGCTGCATTCACCATGGCTCAGGCCATCGGTGCAGTCAGCAGGAGCGGCCGAAAGGACGGAAACATTTCAGATCTCACAGAATGAGGAGCTTGTCTGACCGGCCCCATGACGCAAGCCCTGCCCTCCACCGGAGCCATCACCGGGGTGGGCGAGGCCCTGGCGTTCTTCCGGAACCCAGACTTCGCCCGGGAGCGATTCGGTCAGCACGGCGACATCTTCGAGACACGGCTGATCGGACAACGGCTGATCTTCATCCGAGGTGATGGTCCGATCAACGATCTCCTCCGCCAGTCAGACGCTCTGGAGGGTTGGTGGCCCGAGAGCGTCCGCAAGCTGCTCGGCAGCCGCTCGCTGGCCAATCGCAGCGGCGAAGCCCACAGGGCCAGACGCCGCGTCGTCGGCCAGCTGTTCTCCAGTGCGGCGCTGCAGCGCTACAGCCCTGGCCTCATCGACCAGGTGAACGCACTGGCCGAAGAATTGAACGCCAGCGCGGCAGCCACCCCCCTGGCTGCACGGATGCGCCGGTTTGCTTTCGGCGTGATCGCCAGCACGGTGCTTGGACTCGACGCCCATCAACGCGATGGGCTGTTCAGCGACTTCGAGATCTGGACCAAGGCCTTGTTTTCGCTGCCGTTGGCGCTTCCAGGCACGGCATTTGCCAAGGCGATGGCAGCACGCAGCCGCCTGCTCCAACGGTTGAAACAGGTGCTGACGACGACGGAACCCCTCCGCGGCGGAATTGATCTGATCGCAGGCGGACTCGATGAAGCAGGGCTCCCCCTCAGCGACGACGATCTGGTGGAGCAACTTCTGCTGCTGCTCTTCGCCGGATACGAAACCACGGCGTCGTCACTCAGCTGTCTGATGCGCGCCTTGATGCTCGACCCCTCCGTGGAGAACTGGCTGCGGGAGGAAACCGACGGACTGGCGTGGCCCCCCGAGGCCCGGACGGCCGCCTCGGCCTATGACAGCCAGCACGCACCCCGCTTGGATGCGGTTGTGAAGGAGGTGATGCGGATGACACCTCCCGTCGGCGGTTTCTTCCGCCGAACCACGAAACCGATCACGCTCCAGGGGGTTGCCATCCCTGCGGATCGCGTCATCCAGGTGGCCCTGGCTGCATCCGATCGCGATGGACCGGGGGATCTCGACAGCTTCAGGCCCAGCCGCCACATGGACAACAGCGAGGACACACCTGTCCTGATGCCCTTCGGAGGGGGGGAACGGGTCTGCCTCGGCAAAGCGCTGGCCGAACTCGAGATCCGCCTGATGGTGGTGGGCCTGCTGCAGCAGACCCACCTGACCCTGGCTCCCGACCAGGACCTGTCACTCCAGCTGATCCCAAGCCCCACACCAAAAGATCAGCTGCTGGTGATGACTTCACCTCGGCCAGACACGCGGGTGCGAGAGGAGTAGAGACTCGAACAACCCGCCGCAACCAGATCCGGCCTTCGTTCAATCCGGAGATGGTCACCTGTTCGTCATCGCTCCGGAGGGGTGAATGGCGCCAGGACTCTTCAAGGACTGTTACCCAACGATCGGCGACCTGATCGGGGTCGCAGGGATCACGGCGTCCATGGCCGCGGCTCGCAGTCAATCCTCGAAAAACACAACCGGAAACGTGGGTGGTGCTGGCTCCAGGTGTCCGCGGTTCTGCGGACGCATCGCCGTTGACGACCTGCCAGGTGCTCCCTGGACCTGAAACGGCAAGGGCCTGGTTGCCTCGGGGCGATCGACAGCCCCTGGCCGAAAGAGACGTTCAGACATCGCGGTTAACCCATGACTGGGACTGCTGTATGCGGCATCGGACGCGATGCAGTGATGCAATCGCTACCGGACCACAAGAGTTCACCCACCGTGATGGTGCGTTACGGGCAACGAACCACCCGATCCCGATCACTCACCCCATCTTCCCGTCGATCAGATCAGCCGAAGCTTTTTTCTGCTGGTAGTAAAGATTCAGAAGATCGAGAGCCACAGATTTGAGCTCATCAATATCAGAGGCACCGGAAATGGCATTGGCTAGCCGGCGACGCTCGAACTCTTGATGCAGAGGCAACGGAATCACAACCGCCTGATCGATTATGAAGAAATAATAACGAGTGTTTCGAGGGCTCGCGGTCTCCGCGGCTACGCCTCGCCACATCGGCGCAATGCCAGTGATGGTGACGGCTCAATCCTTGAATAACACGGTGTCGACAAACGGGTGAAGCCAAGACTCCTGTCGCTGCACTCAAATCCTGAACACAGCGACACAACACCAGTCAGTCAGGCTTGACCCAGACAGGCCTGGGCTGAAGCTTGGCTGCGGGCCGAGACGACGTGCGGGTTGTCGCGTCTGCAGAGCGATTGGAAGCCATGGTTGTGCAGGCATGGTCCAACGGTTATTGCAGAGTCGGCCAAAGACTGCTGTAACTGTCACAACGGCCCTGGGACAGCTCAGTCGTCGAACAGATAGCGACTCTGGATCCCTCCGTCCTGACTGTTCCGGCTCAGATACTGCGCGTTGTCGAGACCCCGCACAATCGTGCAGCCCAGAGGCCCGCAGACGCGGTAGTGCTCACTGCCAAGCGACTCAATCGACCCGTCCTGATGGGGACCTGTCGTTGAGCTTCGATCCATCTCCCATCTCCAACAACGTCTGGCTTTGTTTCATAACCCTGACAAAGAAAGCAAGGCAAGCGAATCAATCTTTCTTTAGCTGGCGCACCACACCGAACCGCCGCAACCACGCCCAAAACCGAGTTGAATAGAACGCACTGGTTGAATCATCTTCGGTGCTGCACTCCCATGATTTTCGCTGGGTGCTGATCGCCTGGGGAGTCTGTGCCGTTGCAGGAGCCCTGAAATTCGCACGGTTGGCCAGGAGATTGCGGCCGGCCCTGCAGATCCGTCAGCCAGAACCTGTCGCCAGCACCCAGGGTGCGCGAGAGCAACTGGAGCGGATCTGGCGTCAGACAGAACATTGATCAGGTCTGCACGGATCTGGCCTAGATGGATCAGCCCTGAACTGATTAGGCATTAACACGCGGTTGCAAGCGTCTGCACCGCTCACAACAGTGAGGGAAACGCCTCCCAGCCCATGCCCGTCCGCCGTCCGGGGAACAGAACGCACCGCTGGGCATCCACCCACATCCTCACGCCGATCGCGGCAGAGAGCAGCCAGGAATGCCGGATGCGCAACGACCGCCAGAGCTATCTGCGGGTGGTTCGCGATCTCGTGCATGCCCAGTTCGAACTGGCTGACCAGGAACTGAGTGCCCGACTCTGGCAGGACGTGGCCGACCGTGACCTTGATCGCGGACGCATTCTTCACCTCCTCTACAACGCCCGTGGAATCCACCAGGACGACGCGGTGATGGGCGAACTCGACGCCGCCTACGTGGGCCTGGTGGATCCGAGCGACCCCTGACCAGGGTTCAGCAGGCGCCCGTCAGCGACGCCACCAGTTGCGCAGCCTCTGCTGCCAGGGCGTGGCATTGACCACCGGTGTGGCGACAGCATGTCGGCCCCCCTGCCGTTCGCTCTCCATCTGCTCCAGCTCACGGCGAAGCTGCCGCAGCACAGGCACCAGCAACAAAGCCGCCAGCAACCCAACCACCAGAAGCACAGGCAGCAGGGTGATCGCCCAGATCGTCGCCACCAAGGTCGCGACCATGGCGGCCAGCCGCTGAAGCCAGCGAGGACGTGCCCTGCCTGGGAGCTGCTTCACCGACTCAGAGCTCGAACACCGTTCCGAGAAGGCTCGCAGGATGGGTGAACTGGTCCGCACCCCGGCGTTCGAGTTGCGCCAGCATCATGGCGTTGGCCATGAATCGGACCGCCGAGAGAAGGGCCAGACCGATGCAGAGAGGGCAGTGCGTAATTCCCATGCCAAGAGCATCCACGCTTCCTGACCCCTGAGGTCGCCCGCTTCCCATTTCTTGATCTTTGCCGCACGATCTGTCGCGGGGTCCCGGGACACGGAGAACCGCGTCCCGGGCTCAGGCTTCACTGATGCTCCCGCTGCCAGCGGGTGAGGTTCGCCGGCGAGAACTTGTGACCATGGCGCTGGGCCACCTTGGCGACACAGGTGTTGTCCTTGCCGCAGGCCTGGACTTCGCGGCGAATGGAGTCGTTGCTCTGTGCCTTGGCCATGAAGGTCTGAAGCTGTTTCATCGACATGGGTGAAACCTCGCGATGGGTTCCTTCACCGCTAAGCGCCCCCATCAGGATCGGCAGTCAGCCGTCGGTTTTTCTTCCACTGGCGCCTGGGGGATTGCCGCGGCCGGCATCGGGATCCGGGGGGAGGCCGCGCAGACCAAGCACCAGACGCCTGGCCAGGAGCAGTCCCGGATAGGCGACGGCAGCGCGTTGTCGATCAGCAAACACCACGCGCAGCAGACGCAGCAGGGGATCACTCGGCTGCATCCGGCGGCTCAACTCTGCGATCGCGGCACTGCCGTGCCAACACGTCTCGCCCTCCAGCAACACAGCGCCATCGGCAAGGTTCAACCCCTTGGCCCGCAGGTCGCGGCGGATGCCCCGATCGCTGCGGCCATCAACAATGCGCAGCGACGGCAAGCCTGAGGCCAGTTCACTGCGCAGGGCGAAATGACGGCAGAAGAGACAGCCACCGTCGTACACGAGGGTGAGCGTCATGGAGTCAACGCAGCTGGAGACGGCAACTTCGCGCACGATCGTTCCTGGGATCAAGCCAGGATGGGACCCTTCGCATCCGGCCGGTGCTGGCACCACTCCTGAACTGCCTGACGGCTCTCGTTCTGCTGGGGACCATGCTCCTGGCCACGCCTGGATCAGCGACAGCAGCAACAGAGTCCGGGTTGCGGGCTGATCGCTGGCTCTGCGATGGCGATCTGCTCAGCCTGACGACCACCAGCGGCGCTGTCGACCTGCAGGGCCTCAGCAGCCCGGTCCCCAACGTGCAAGACGGAACGGTGCCCGGTGATGGCGTTCTTATCAGCTGGCGGGGAACCACCTTCCAGCTGCCGCGCACCAATAACGCGGGTGCACCCAGCTACACCGATGGACGCTGGTGGTGGCGTGCCGCTGACCCCCTGCACCCTGAATGGAAGCAGCGCCGCGGCGCGATCATCAGTTACGCGTGCAGCCTGCCATCTGAAACAACAGGGCCTCAGCCGCCGGCTGCAGCTGGCTGAAGCAGACCTCAATCCGTCGCGGAGGTGATCACAGGGTTGTCAGTCACGGCACGACGAACCAGGTCCTCGAGGCGTCTGCAGTCAAGACAACGGCAGGGGGAATCGTCCTGGGAATGATGAAAGCGAATCGGCGTTCTGCGGGCGCTCATCGGAACGGCGGCGGCGATTGCGCGAGTTATGCCGTGGATGGCGAACGGAACCAAGCCATCAACCAATGACCTGCAACAGACCGTGATGCCGGCGAACGCAACCGTGCCGGCCAACTCACACGTGCCTGCGGTCGCGTGAACGGCGGTCGTGTGAATGCTGGTCCCGTGAACGGTGGCGGTGACGTGAGCGGTGTCTCAGCGCCTTGATCATGCGTCGCGGCTTGGAGAGAACACGATCCACCTCCGCGAGGTTGGAAACCCAGAGGAGCACCGACAGCAACAGAAGCAGGCCTGCGAGCCAGCCGTAGATCCAGAGCATCAACTCAGCGGGACTCCCCCAACCCTGCCAGGCTCAGGCCGCAGCCAGGGTGAGATCGTCATCCTCGTGATCCGCCTGAAGATCGGCGAAGGACTCACCGTCCTCGATCGCGTAGAGCTTGAAAAGGGCCATCGCAGCCTCATCCCAGCGTTCATGGTCCACCGCGTCCAGCATCTGTTGAAACACCAGCACGTTGACAACCTCAAGATCGAGTGCGTGCATCGCAAGGACTCAACTGGGCGCAAGCTATCCACGCCAGGGGAAAGCACCATCCACCAAAGCGAAAAACTGGTGGAAGATTCAAAACCCGGCGCAGGCTGGGCCCACGACAAGCACGACCGGAGCTGATGCAGCCGTTGCACCTGGACGTCGACGCCATCACGGCGACCTGCCTGAGTCTTCTCGGCATCGCCCTGCTCGCCAATGCAGGCCTCCTGGTGCTGCTGGCTGGCCTGCGCCGGGTCTTCGCCTCCGCCCCCTGCCTCGTTCAAGACCCTCCAACGCCTCGGGATGCTGACGCCACAAGCCTCACGGTGGTCATCCCGGCCTTCAACGAAGAAGACAACATCGTGCGGTCTCTCAGCAGCGTGCTTCGCTCCGAGCCACCGACAAACCACTGGCGCGTCATCGTGGTTGACGACGACTCCAGCGACGCCACCGCCGCCATCGCCGAGTCCACCGCCCAGGCCTACGCAACCGACTGCACCGCAGAGGTCTCCGTGCTGGCCGCGGGGGCACGGCCCCAGGGGGAGCGCTGGGTGGGCAAGAACTGGGCCTGCAGCCGCGCGATGGAGCAGGTGACCAGCGCCTGGGTGCTGTTCCTTGACGCCGATGTGAGCCTGGCGCCGTCAACCCTGCGACGAGCCCTTCACCAGGCTGTGCATGAGCAGGCGGATCTGTTCAGCCTGGCCCCCCGCCTGGTGTGCAGCTGCCTGGCGGAGTGGATGGTGCAGCCGATCATGGCCAGCCTGCTCGGGCTCGGATTCCCGATTGCAGCTGCCAACGACCCTGCATCCGACATCGCCTTCGCAGCGGGCCCCTTCATGCTGTTCCGCACCGACAGCTACGCGGCCATCGGCGGCCACAGGGCCATGGCCGGCGAAGTGGTTGAGGATCTTGCCCTGGCGCAACGGATCAAACGCAGTGGATACCGCCTGCGCTACTGCCTCGGACTCGATGCAGTGGATCTGCAGATGTATTCCGACCTTGCCTCCCTCTGGGAAGGCTGGAGCAAGAACTGGTTCCTGGGCCTCGAGCGCAGTGTCGTCAAAGCGCTCGGCGCCGGTGGCGTGGTGTTGCTGATGTTCAGCGGGCCCTGGCTGATCACGGCTGCCGCTCTGGTATTGACAGCGTTGCTGGTCCCGGTCAACCAGGGCGCTCCCGGCCTGCTGATCGCTGCCATCGCCCTCGGACTCACGGGGGTCGGTCTTCAACTCGCCCTGAGGCTCTGGATCCGCGCCCGCTTCTCCCTGCCCATGCAGCATTGGTGGCTGATGGGTGCAGGGGGATTGATCGTGGCAGCGATCGCGCCGGTCTCCGTCTGGCGCAGTCTCACCGGGTTCGGCTGGACCTGGAAAGGGCGCTCTCTTGCAAGCCGATGAAGCGACCGATGAGCCTGCGCTTGCGATCAGGCGGCAGCCGCCAACCCTGAAGCCCCGGGGCCATCTTCATCGGTTGATGGCCGCTGCATGGACCCATGAGCCTGGATCAGACTCCAGGCCTCCTCAGGCGTGTCAGCGAACTGGAAGAGATCGAGGTGGTCATCACGGATCAGACCGCAGTCGGCCAGGTAGTCGAAATCAATCAGTCGTCTCCAGAACTCCGATCCGAAGAGGATGACCGGCATCGGACTCTTGTTGGCGGTCTGGCGCAGGGTCAGCACCTCGAAGAGTTCATCGAGCGTTCCGAAGCCGCCAGGGAACAGCACCGCCGCTGTGGAGCGCATGACGAAATGAATCTTCCGCAGGGCGAAATAATTGAACTGAAAGCAGAGCTCCGGGGTGATGTAGGGATTGGGTTCAGGCTCCCCGGGCAACTTGATGCTCAGGCCGATGGAACGGGCACCGGCATCAAAGGCACCGCGGTTGGCCGCCTCCATCACACCCGGGCCTCCACCGGTCACCACCACGTGGGCATGATCCCCCTTGGCTTGCCCCTGGGAGACCAGGCGAGCGAAGACGCGTGCCGCGTCGTAGTAGGGAGCAAACCGCAGTTGCTGTCGACATCGATGCAACTGGCGCTCCAGACGGGCGTTTCCCGGATCGGAGGCAAGGGCAGCCTCAGCACAGATGACGCGATCCTGAGCTTCGGCTGGCTCAAGAATATTCACTCCACCAAAGATGATGATCGTGGATTCGATCCCCTCAGCATCAAGAATCTGCTGCGGCTTGGTGATTTCAAGCAACATGCGAACCCCACGCATCTCCTCACTCTCCAGAAGTGAGTCATCAGCGTGAGCCAATCGATAACTGGCAGATTCGAGAATCTTCTCCAGGTTGCGTTCAACCAGCGATGGATTCTCACTCCTTAAGCATTGGGCAGCTGCATCGGCTTCAAGGCCACCCTTGCGCTGAAACTGATCGGTCATTTTCCTCCTTTTTCACGACACCATCAGAGCTGATTTCCGCTGGCTGGTGTCACATCGTGCCGATTCTTCACCCACACCATTGGGCAGCCAACAGCCGCAGCGCGACACTTCTGGGAAGTGAATCCTTGGGCCTTGTTCAGGACTGCTGAGCCCTGAACCCCTTGAGCTTGTCGAGGTCCTTCGACTGATCGAGCTTGAAGTCGGTGAGGATCAGAGCCTTGCCGATCGTGCCGATGGCATCCTCCATGCGCTGAAGCTGGGCAGCCCCCGGATCGGATGATCGCGCCGCACGGATCACCGCTGGCGTGAGCGCCTCTGCAGCCGCCTCCATCGCAGCGGCAAGGCCCTCAACAGTCGCCAGCGCGTCCTCAGGTTTCATCAGCGTTCCGTTCGGCAATCAGTGACGTCAGCGAAGCCCGGTCTCCCCGAAGCTGACTTCAAGGATCGCGGCCTTCAGCAGAGTCTGCATCCTCTGCAGATCCACCTGCTCCCCTGGTTCGCCGCCGGGCCAGCGTTCAAGCCGGAATGTGACGGAATCGAGCAGCAATCGAAGGCCACCCGCATTCAGGGACATCTCCACCGTGGGTTCGTCAGGACGCATGCCGTCGATCTGCGCATCGTCCCCCATCACTCTTCCAGGCCGCTGCCCGCAGTCTGACTAAGTTGAAGGATGGCGACAGCCTTTGCTCCTGATGCGTCTGCGACCGCCCACCAGCCTTGCCCTCCGCACCCTTGCCATGACAGTGATCGCCATGCCTGGGATCAGTGCTGACTGGAGACCCCCGCAGGAACCTGAGCGCTGGGCACTCATCCGCCGCACCCTGCAGGGTGCAGGCCGCATCGACAACGCTGACTGGGTGTTCTTCGGATCCCTGGAAACCGACACAACGCAGGCTGCTGAGTACCTGCGCAATCTGCGTCCCCAGACCCAGGGAGGCGATGGCGTGGTGTTCGATGGCCTGCTGCTGCTGAAACGGACGGAGGACAGCGACTGGCGTGTCCGCCCCCTCACCATGCGCGCCCTCTGCGGCGATCAACGTCTCGAACGTCTTGGCACCGACGGACGGTGGAGCGACTACTCAGGGCGCCAAGGCACTGAAGTCAAAGTCGGTTGGATCTGCAGGACAGCCCAGGAGCGCTGAGCTTCACGCCTCAGGATCATCGGCCCCGGAGCGTCGGATCAATTCCGCCAGCATGCTGAGCTTCGCGTTTTCCGACTCCGACGCCCGCGCCGCCAGCCAGGCCCGGGACGCTTTCTGTTGATCCAGCTGCTGAAGAAGGGCCAACGCCGCCTCCCGTAACTCCTCAATGCTCTGGCAATCACGGATCCAGCGAGACAGTCGCTCACTTTCGAACGATTGCTCCAATCCTTTTTTCAGGGGTTCCATCAACAAACGGCTCCAAGGGATCGATCAGCCTGCAATTGCTCCAGTTTGGACTCGAGGTAGGCCAGGAAAGGCTGCGCTGATAAGGGATTGCCGGTCACCTGCTGCACCAGCTGTTCGGCATTCAGCGCCCGGCCGACGGGATGAACATGGTCGCGGAGCCAACCCAGCAGGGGCGCGACATCACCGCGGGCTATGTGCTCCTCCGGCGCACCGATGGCCGACGCCATCGCTTCAGACAGCTGGGCACTCACCAGATGACCCAGCAGATAGGAGGGGAAATAACCGAACAATCCCTCCGACCAATGCACATCCTGAAGACAGCCCTCAGCATCCGTCTCAGGCGTGACGCCGAGGAGCTCCCGATAGCGGCGGTTCCACTCCGAGGGAAGGTCCTCAACGGCCAGATCCTGCTCAAGCAGGGCCAGTTCCAGATCCGTGCGGATCATGATGTGGAGTCCGTAGGTGAGCTCATCGGACTCCACCCGGTTCACCCCTGGGGCGATCGGATTCATGGCAGCCCACAGGTCGGCCGCTGACGAAACCGGGGCGCCCTCCGCCTGAAAACGCCTCCACCAGTGATCGGCAAAGGGGGCACTGCGGGCCACACGGTTCTCCCAGAACAGGGACTGGCTCTCGTGCACTGCCATGGACGTGGCCTGGCCGAGCGGCCAGGCGAACCACTGATGACTGGAGTTCGGCAGTCCCTGCTCATAGA
>WTHL01000091.1 GCA_011523155.1 Synechococcus sp. PL34863bin_39
TGACGTTGATGGCGGGGAAGGGCAGCTCGCCGCTCTTCTGCATCTTGTAGAGACGCGCCACGCCTGTGGTGGTCTCCTCGGTCACGCCCTGGATCTGGGCCTTGGTGCGCGAATAGAAGGTGGGATCCTGCGCCAGCTTCGCCTTGATCGACGCGAACAGGAAGGTCTCCTCCTCGTTGCCGGGATTGTCGAGCACGCTGATGTCCTGCTCGGCCTTGCTGCCCAGCATCACCAGACCGGTGGCATCGCCGCCGTCGTCGAGAATCATGTTGGGTGAACCACCGTCGCCCCACTCGAGAATGCGGTGGGTGTAGTCCCAGTACTCCTCGAGGGTCTCGCCTTTGACGGCGAACACGGGGATGCCCTGGGCGGCAATGGCCGCAGCAGCGTGATCCTGGGTGGAGAAGATGTTGCAGGAGGCCCAGCGCACTTCGGCTCCGAGCTCCACCAGGGTCTCGATCAGAACCGCGGTCTGAATCGTCATGTGCAGGGAGCCGGCGATACGGGCTCCCTTCAAGGGCTTCTCGCTGCCGTACTTTTCACGCAGCGCCATCAGACCGGGCATTTCGGTCTCGGCGATGTCGAGTTCTTTGCGGCCGAAACCAGCCTGGTTGATGTCCGCGACGACATAGTCAGCGGCGACCTGCAAGCTGGTCGTTGCCGTGGGTGTTGCCACCATGGTTGTAAAGCTCCCTGGGGAGAACGTGGACGGAAATCTCTGCAGAGTCGCCGAGGCTTCGGGCTCGCCAGGCCAGCAATCTACAGAGAGCAGCTGGACCCTTGAGGACCTGGAGGCCACCCACCGCCTGGGCAGAGACCTGGCCGGGCGGTTACCGCCCGGGGCGGTGCTGCTGCTCAGCGGTCCACTGGGCGCCGGCAAAACCTCCCTGGTGCAAGGTCTGGCCCTGGCCCTGGGAATTGATGAACCGATCACCAGCCCCACCTTCGCCCTGGCCCAGCACTACCCACAGGGACAGCCGCCCCTGGTGCACCTCGATCTCTACCGGCTGGAACGCGCAGATGCCGCCGATGATCTGTTCTGTCAGGAGGACGAGGAAGCCCAGGCCATGGGAGCGCTGCTGGTGGTGGAGTGGCCGGAACGGCTCAGCCTCGCCTGCCCGGATGCCTGGACCCTGACCCTCGCTCACGGCCCAGGGGGAGGCCGCACGGCCGTGCTGCACCCTCCGAACGCCAGCGCTGACACCGGTGAGGGCGATGGCATGAACGGAACGACCGGCAACGCGTCAGCGTGAACCGGACAACACGGTGGAGCCCTGCTGCAGAAACTGCTCCACATCGGCGGCCAGTGGTTGCGGATCAATCGCGCCGGCACCGGTGCAGACCAGCGCGCCGCAGGCAGCCGCAAACCGAACCACCTGCTCCACCACCGCAGCGGAGAGGTTGAGTGGAGCGCCTCCCATGGGGGTCAGGGCCATCAACTGATGCAGCAGGCCGGCCGTGAAGGCATCGCCCGCCCCCGTGGTGTCCACCACACGGGGCGGCTCCAGTACAGGCATCGATCCGCGATGGCCCGCAATGCACCAGTGCACGGGAGCACCACCGTCGGTGACCACCACATCCGGGTGGGTGGGCAGGCAATCACGGATGGCCTCGGGGTCAGCACTGTTGAACAGCCAGAGCGCTTCCTCACGGGCCAGCTTGATCAACGCGGCCCGCTCCAGCAGGGGGGCCATCGTGGCCAGGGCTTCAGGGGCTGGACCTGCCGCCGGATCGGCATGGGGATCCCAGAACGTGGGCCGCCAGTTGACATCAAGGGCCAGATGGAGATCCGCCTGGTCCACCTGTTCGATCGCCCAGCGCAGCGCCGCTGCCGATTCCGGCGTCGCCAGAGGAATGGTGCCGATCAGAAGCCAGCGGGCCGCAGGCACCAGGGCCGGCCAGGCACGTGCCAGCTGGGCGCCGTCGAGACCCTGGTCCGCAAACCCCTCACCCTGATCGCCGGCAAACCCCTGGAACATGCGCTCGCCGGTGCTGTCACGGCGCACCAGCACGATGCGGGTGGGACGGATGGGGTCGCGCTGAAGCCCCTGCAGATCCACACCACGATCCCGCAGCAGTTCCTGGAAGCTGTCGCCGATGGCATCCAGGCCCAGGCGACCGAGAAAGGCCACGGGGGTCCCCAACCGTGCCAGGGCGCAGGCCACATTCGCGGGCGCCCCACCGAGGCGATCGTCACAGTCGGCAGGGGAGGCGGTCTCGGGATTCCGTCCAGGTGGACCCAGACGGTCCACCAGCGCTTCTCCAAGACACAGCACCCGCGGGGCGCTGACCGCACGCCTGGCCATCAACCGACCGCAACTTCCAGCAGCGTGGCCAGATCAACCACGACTGCCAACTGCGCAAACCACTCAGTGAGAGCTCAGCCCTTCAGGGGCGCCTGGCCGAGATGCTCCAGCAGTGCCGCGATGATCCGGGCATTGGCCGCTGGAAAGGGGTACTCGCCCAGATCACCCGGACGCACCCAGCGCACCTGCTGACTGGCCAGGGGCTGCGGCTCCCCTGAGATCCAGCGACAGAGGTGCACCACAAAGCGCAGCTTCTTGTGGCTGTAGGCGTGATCCACACAGATCAGCTCCTGGTCAACCGACACGTGAATGGCGAGCTCCTCCATCAGTTCCCGCGCAATCGTGTCCTCGATCGCTTCCCCTGACTCCTGCTTACCGCCGGGGAACTCCCACATCCCACCGAGCAGGCCCTCGTTGAGGCGCTGGTCGATCAGAACCTCGCCCGCCTGATTGAGCACCACACCCACACCAATCACCTGGAAGGGGAGATCGCGGGAGGCCTCTTTCACGGGATAAAGCTCGGGAGTGCCGGAAGCGTAGGCAGCGCAGTCCACCCGCCAGGGGCAGGCACCACAGTCGGGTCTGCGGGGGGTGCAGAGGGTGGCTCCGAGGTCCATCAGGGCCTGGTTGAGATCCCTGGACCGTCCGGGAGCCCCGGCGATCAACGCCTCACTCCAGCGCCAGAAGAGAGCCTGATCCCGCATGGGAGGACGCGGGTGCGCCTGCAGCCGCGCCAGAACGCGGCGCACGTTGCCGTCGAGAATGGGCGCCGGGCTGTTGAACGCGGAGGACAGGATTCCACCGGCGGTGCTGCGACCGATGCCCGGCAAGGCCAGCCAGATCTCCAGTGCCTGAGGCCACTGCGACACCTGGCCGCCCTCCGCCAGCACCTCCCCCAGGAGCGAGGCGGCAGCATGCAGGCGCCGGGCGCGGGAGTAGTACCCAAGACCCTGCCAACGCAGCAACACCGCCTGCTCCGCCGCCGCCGCCAGGGCATCGAGGCTCGGGAAGGCCTCCATCCAGCGGCGCCAGTACGGCAGCACCACCTGCAGCTGGGTCTGCTGCAACATCACCTCGGCCACATGAATCGGATAGGGATTGAGACCCTCATCCGGCCCAGGCCATTGACCAT
>WTHL01000279.1 GCA_011523155.1 Synechococcus sp. PL34863bin_39
GTGTTATGTCCTGGCGGGCAACATGCACGCCCGTCAGCTGACCGCCTGGGATGTCCCTCACCATCTCGCAGGCGAGTTTGAGGGCATCGTCTCCGACGCCTGTGCCGTCAATCGCGACCAGCAAGCGATTCACATGCCGGACGTAGAGATCGTCGCGGACCAGCAGCATCGGCCGCGTGGACAGCTGAAAGACGTACTGGCTGGTGCTGTTGGCCAGGATCGACTGGAGGCGTCCAAGGCCCCGTGAACCCATCACGATCAGATCAGCGTTGAGTTCGTCCGCCACCTTGAGGACGGTCTGCTTGGCATCTCCGTTGCGAATGATCGAGTTCACTTCGCTGGCGTCAAGCCCCATGCGACTGACGGCCTGTGCCATCAACGAGGCGGCTTCGCTCCAATGCTCCTCCGACCCGACTTTGCCCTGTTCCGGGACGACGTGGAGAAGGTTGATGCGTGCGGCTCGGAATCCCGGGAGATCACGGAGCATGCGCACCATTTCCTCTACATGTCCCTTGCCGGAGTCGGCAATCAACAGGTTTTTGAACACCGGACTGTTTTCGCTTTGCTGCAGCCTATGGCGAGATTCGCGCCTGAAGAAACATGCTGACTGAGAGCGTTACGACTCACCCCTGGCGGCTCCAGAGAAGGGTGCTGCCACAGCACACCGACCATGGCGGCGTGATGTGGCACGGCGCCTATGTGGCCTGGCTGGAGGAGGCGCGTGTGGAAGCCATCGCCTCCGCAGGCATGTCCTACGCACAGTTGTCTGAGGAGGGTTACGAGATGCCGGTGGTCAGTCTTTGCATTCACTACCGCCAGGCCCTTGAACATGGTGATCTGGTGGTGGTCGAGAGCACGGCTCTGCCGCGCAGGGGCGTTCGCTGGCCTTGGAGGTCACGGTTTTGCCGCCCGGACGGCTCCTGCATGGCGGAGGCGGAGGTGGAGCTGGTGATCCTTCAGGTTGCCAACGGCAGACGGCGCGTTCTGCGCCAACCCCCCGTGGCAGTGGCAGGGGTGATGGAGGCCCTGTTAAGGGGTGGCGCGCCATGACCATTCCGCGCTAGTGCAAATGTACTTGTGTTGTGCGCGTGCGGTTCTGGTGGTGTGTCTGGGCCCAATGTCCAGGTCTGGGGCCTGTTCGCCTCGCCCAGCTTGTCGACCTTGCTCTCAGTCTCGGCCTGTCCTTGCAGGACCTCTGGGCTTGGCCGCTTTCCCGTCTTCAGCGGGAGTTGGATTGGCCTGAGCGGGTGCTCCTTGCTTTAGACCGCTACCGCGCCTCTGCCGGAGAGGATCCTCTCCGTTTGTGTCCGAAGCGGTTCCTTGTCCCTGCGGATCAACTCTGGCCCAAGGGCTTCAGTGATCTGGAGCGGCAACCGTCTCTGCTGGTCTGGGATGGAGATGGTCGCCTGCTGGCTCCGCTGGCCGAAGGGCGTTCGGTCGCGGTGGTCGGATCACGACGGGCCTCTGCCCAGGGGATCCGCGCCGCGGAATTGCTCGGCGCCCGGCTGGCGTCAGCGGGCTGGCCTGTGGTGAGTGGCCTGGCGGAGGGAGTCGACGCTGCTGCCCATCGCGGCTGTCTGAGCGCTGGCGGGCAGCCTGTCGCTGTTCTTGGCACACCTCTCGAGCGTGCCTATCCACCGGAGCATGCGCGTCTCCAGCGCCAGGTGGCTGATTCCGGACTCCTGCTCACCGAACTCGCGCCCGGTGCCGGGATCTCCCGCGCCACGTTTGCGCTGCGCAACCGGCTGATGGTGGCTCTTGCCGGAGATGTCATTGTCGTGGAGTGTCCGGAGACGAGCGGAGCCCTGCTCTCGGCTGCAGAGGCCCAGCGACAAGGGCGCTCGCTCTGGGTGTTGCCGGCGGACGCGCTCCGTCCCTCTGCCAAAGGCAGCAACGCCTTGCTGTGTCGGGGTGCGCAACCGATTGTTGATCTCGGCCAATGGGTCAGCGATCTGGGGCCAGGGCCCCTGATGCCGCCATCCGCGCCTGTCTGCGACGCCTTGACCCGTTCCTCGACCCACCAGCAGGTTGATCCCGAGTTGATGGCTCTGCTTCAGCACACCACCAGTCTTCCCGCGCTGGCCAGCCAGCTCAATCGTCGCCAAGATCAGCTTGCCATGCACTTGATGGACCTGGAGCTGAGGGGACTGGTCGTTGCGGAGCCAGGCATGCGTTGGCGTCTTGCTTAGCTGGTCTGATGGCAGACCTGCAGCTGAACGGGCGGGAACTCTTGGCCTGGCGCCGTCAGCTTCTGGTCCATGGTGGTCGCTCCGTCGATCTCGACTGGCTGTTGGATCTGGCGGCTGGAGTGCCGTGGAGCCTGTTGCAGCGCGTGCAGCTCGACCCCGGGGCGGTTGAGCTGACGCTGAAGTGTCCTCTTGAGGAGCTTGAAGCGCTCTGGAGGCAACATCAGACAGAGCACATCCCTCTCCAGCACCTGGTTGGTCGGTCCCCCTGGCGCGATTTTGAACTTCTGGTGTCGGACAAGGTTCTGATCCCGCGTCAGGAAACAGAGCTGCTCGCTGACCTGGCGCTTGCCTGCGTGGGTGATGGCAAGGCCCGTTCAGGGGTCTGGGCTGATCTGGGTACCGGGTCGGGAGCCCTCGCTATCGCCCTGGCCCGCGCTTTGCCGCGCTGGCAGGGCCATGCGGTGGACTGCTGCTCCGATGCGCTGGCGATGGCCCGTGGAAATGTGGCCGCTCTGGCCGCTGATGCCAACTGTCACTTCCATCAGGGCAGCTGGTGGGAGCCCCTGCGTTCCTGGTGGGGGCAGTTGGATCTGGTGGTGTCGAACCCTCCCTACATTCCCTCTGCGGTGGTGGATGCACTGGACCCGGTCGTCCGTGAGCATGAGCCACGCCTCGCTCTCGATGGAGGCACTGACGGACTCGACTGCTGCCGTGACCTTCTGGCTCGAGCACGGCATGCCCTGGCGCCGGGCGGTTGGTTGCTCGTTGAACATCACCACGACCAGAGTGCGTCAGTGATGGCGTTAATGGCAGCGATGGGGCTGCACGATGTCCATGCCGAGAAGGATCTGGAAGGCAAGGATCGCTTTGCGATTGCCCGTCGATCAGAATGCGTCTGAGGTGCACGGCGCCGGCCCCTGATGGCTGTTCCTTCGCAGACCGCTCTCAACCCTTCAGCGATGGCTGACCATCTGCTGGCTGGAGGGGCCGCTGCCATGCCCACGGACACGCTTCCGGCCCTGGTGTCTGCGCCACGCCATGCCGGTCAGCTCTGGACCCTGAAGCAACGGCCCAGTGAGAAACCATTCATCCTCATGGCCGCCAATACCGAGGATTTGCTGGCTCTGGCCCAACCCAAGGCCGCCGATGCCGCGCGCTCCTTGGCCGGGCTGCATTGGCCCGGGGCTCTGACATTGGTGCTGCCGATGCGTGCCG
>WTHL01000049.1 GCA_011523155.1 Synechococcus sp. PL34863bin_39
CCTGACGGTTGCTGCTGCCGCTGTAGGCGCTGAACCCTGTGCGGGCACCGCTGCCCCCTCGGGAACTGCCACTGCGTGAGCCCCCGCTACGTGTGCTCCCCCCGCGCGATCCACTGCTGCGCGATCCGCCGCCTGACCGCGAGCCGCCGCCGCCGCCACGGCGCTGGGCCAGTTCGATGGGGTGGGGCGACGATGGCTGTTCCAGGCTGGTGCTTGCCAGGGCAAGCCCCGCAGTCGGCTGCAGGCTCAGCACCAGGCCGATGAAGCCGGCCAACGTTGTTGATGATGGTGTGGTCATTGCTGAATCGCCTCCTTCAGTCGCTTGCAACCGTTGTCGAAACAGGCCACGTCCACGCGGCCATGGCGTCCAAAGGCCAGGCCCACCTCGGTGCGCCCCTGCATGGCACCGCCGCTGTTCACCAGAACATCGGTCAGAAACCTGGGGTTCTTGACGCAGAAGGCGCGGCTGTTGAAACAGAGCTCCTGGGTTCTGAAATTGATGGATGCATTCCTGACCGATCCCCAGGGCGCACCCGCGGCTTGTTTGCCTTCGATCCGCACATAGGGCCGGTCGATCACGCGGTAAGCAACGGAGCGGCCGCGGTCGAACGCATGGTGGTACTCGGTCGTGTCATTCACATTGACGACCGTCACGGTGCAGGCAAAGGCCTTGTCTCTTGATGTGCTGCTGCAGGTCGTGTCGAGCTGGTAAAGGGTCTCGGCCTGGACGGCTGGTGTCTGCCAGAGACTGCAGAGTGCCAGGAGACCCAGAAGAAACCTGCACCGTTGGGGTGTGGTCATTGGGGTGTTCATGAACGCTGTGCGAAGAGGCATGACGTCCCTCCGTTCTTGCAAGATGGCCCCAGGCCTCAAAGGCGTCAGCACATGCGCACGAATGGGACCAGGGATCGGAGGGACCGCCTGCACGAGTTGTTGCTGGCGCTGATCGCTCAGCAGGACGACCTCGAACTCATGGACGGTGACGGACCCGCTGGCTTCAGTGTGGGTGGAGGCGGAGAGGCTGCGTCCGATGCCGCCCGTTGGCTGGACCGCAACCGTCGGGTGCTTCTGAGATACCAGGCGCTGGTGCGCACTGCCGTCACCCTCGATGCTCTTCTGGACGCTGAAACCAGTTCCGGTTCAGATGTGAGCTGATGCTCTGACCTCAAGGTGGTGCTGGGCGTTCCTGCCTATGGCCGAGCCTGGGGCGGCGTGCAAGACGGTGGCACCAACGGCTACCAGCAGTCAGGTGATGCCTTGCAGGCGGCCGGGTCGTTCGAAGCTGGGACTTACGACGTGAAAGATCTGCTCACCGGACTGGAGGATGGCAGCTTCAACCTCTACTGGGATGACACCGCGAAGGCGGCATTTGTCTACGACCCCTTGCGTGGGTTGTGGAGTTCGGTTGAAACCACAGCCACCGTGGCCGGTAAGGCGGCCTATGTGCAGGACGCTGGGCTGGGTGGCTTGATGGTCTGGGCTCTCTCCAACGATGCTGAGGACGACCAGAGTCTGGTTGGCGCAGCATTCGATTCCCTGGTTGGTGGCGAGGCGTTCGCATCCGTTGCCGCCAGGTCCGATCCGTTTGATGGGGTGATCGGAGGGGATGGACTGTTCACTGAGGGTGACTTCAGCCTGCTGGCATCGGCTTGAGCTGGTCGCGTCCACGGCGATGGGGCAGGTCCGGCGGAGCAGTTCCGGCCCCACCTCTGGTGCTTGCGCTCAGGTCTGGCACCCTTGATTCACTCTCCTCGGCAGCATGGCTCCGCTCGGTTTTTCCGCTCTGAAAACCCTGCTGGGTCGTCGACCGCATCACCAGGCCTGGCAGCCACCGGAAGCCAGCTGGAGTCGTCCTTTCGGGTTGGGCTGGACGCAGCCCTACACCGTTCGTTATTCCAGCAATCTCGACGACGGCCCTAACCACGGCATGCCCCTGGGCGGTTTCGGTGCGGGTTGTTTCGGACGTGCCCCCGATGGGCAGGTGAATCTCTGGCACCTCGATGGAGGCGAGCACTGGTTCGGTGTATTGCCCGACTGCCAGTTCTCTCTGTTCGAAAGCGACGGAACCGACCATCGCGCCCATGCCCTTGCCGTGAAGCCTGAGCGCGATGCGTCCGATCCCAAGGCCGGTGAGCCCCTGGCGTCCTGGAGTTGGTACCCAGCCAGCACCAGGGAGCACAGCACCGGCACTTATGCGGCCCGATACCCCCTCTGCTGGAGCCATTACCAGGGGGTGTTTGACGCTGAGGTGTGTTGTGAGGCTTTCAGTCCGATTCTGCCGGGGGATTACCAACGCACCAGTTATCCGGTTGCTGTCTTCGTCTGGACCCTGTCGAATCCGACGGACAAGCCATTGGACCTCTCCCTGCTTCTGAGCTGGCGCAACACCACGGGATGGTTCACGAACACCGATGCGTCCGCCGAGGTTCACTTCCGTGACGACGGCAGCCCGGAGCACAACTACGCACCGGCCATCGGCGCCACGCAGGGGCAGTCCAACTGGTGGGTGGATGAGGCCGATCTGAAGGGAATTGTTCTCGGGGGCAAGGTGTCGAGTCCGCCTCGCGAAGGCGAGGGCCAGTGGTGCATCGCCACCACAGATCAGCCCGGGGTGACGATCCAGCGCTGCAGCCGTTGGAACCCCCTGGCAGATGGCAGTGAGCTCTGGAGCAGTTTCAGCGCCGATGGCTCCATTCCCAACAGCAACAACGATCGCTGCAGCGCGCACGACGATCCCTTGAGTGCTGCCCTCGCGGTGCAGTGTCGTCTGGCGCCCGGTGAGAGTGTGCGTATTCCGCTGGTTATCAGTTGGGATCTTCCGGTGACCGCCTTCGCAACGGGCCATCAGACCCTGCGCCGCTACACGGATTTCTTCGGTACTGATGGCAACCAGGCTGCGGTGATTGCAGCGGAGGCCCTGCGGGACTGGCCTGCCTGGCGCCAGCAGATCAACGACTGGCAGGCGCCGGTGCTGAAGCGCAGGGAGCTGCCTGAGATCCTGCGCATGGCACTTTTCAACGAGCTGTACGACCTGTCGAGCGGCGGCAGCCTGTGGAGTGCGGCGTCGGCCGAGGATCCCTACGGCCGCTTCGGCGTTCTGGAGTGCCTCGACTACGCCTGGTACGAAAGCCTTGATGTTCGTCTGTATGGCTCACTGGCCCTTCTTCAGCTCTGGCCTGAGCTCGACAAGGCGGTGCTCCGAAGTTTCGCCCGGGCCATTCCTGCCGCTGACCCCAGTCAGAGGCCGATCGGGTGGTATTTCACCCAGGGCAAAGGCCGCGTCGAGGCCGACCGCAAGGTCAAAGGGGCGACACCGCACGATCTCGGCGCGCCGAATGAGATCCCCTGGGATGCGACCAACTACACCGCCTATCAGGACTGCAATCTCTGGA
>WTHL01000065.1 GCA_011523155.1 Synechococcus sp. PL34863bin_39
AAGCCAGCCAGCGCAGTGAGTACGGCGGTGAAGTGCGCCTGCGCGACTCCATCGGCGATTCCCGTGAGGTGCAGATCGTCACCACGGCGATGACCCTCAAGGATTTCAAACTCCTCGGTGAGTCAACCCATGCCGGCGAGATCTGGAATCTCGAGGCCAAGGACGGCACCCGCTACCGCCTGAACACCATCCCCGGAAGCAAGATCGGTTCCGGAGAGGTGGTGGCCGAGCTCGCTGATGACCGGTTCCGCACCCAGACCGGTGGCCTCGTGCGCTTTGCCACGGGCCTTGCGATCAAGAAAGCCCGTTCCGCCAAGAACGGCTACGAGGTCAACAAGGGCGGCACCATGCTCTGGATCCCGCAGGAGACCCACGAGATCAACAAGGACATCTCCTTGCTGATGATTGAAGACGGTCAGTGGATCGAGGCCGGCACCGAGGTCGTCAAGGACATCTTCAGTCAGACCGCCGGCATCGTGACGGTCACCCAGAAGAACGACATTCTCCGGGAGATCATCGTCCGCAGTGGCAGTTTCCATCTCTGCACCGAGAAGAAAGCCCTGGAGCGTTTCACCGGCGACGGTGTGATGGTGAATCCCGGCGAGTCGATCGCCAAGGGCATCAAGAGCGACGCGATGGTGTTCGTTCAGACCGTGGAAACTCCCGAGGGAACCGGTCTGCTGCTCCGGCCTGTCGAGGAGTACACCATTCCGAACGAAGCCCAGCTGCCTGAGCTCGGCCATGTGAAGCAGCCCAATGGTCCCCACCTCGGCCTGAAGGCGACGCAGCGTCTGGCCTTCAAGGACAACGAACTCGTCAAGTCGGTCGAGGGCGTTGAACTGCTCAAGACTCAGCTCAGCCTCGAAACCTTCGACACCACCCCTCAGATGACGGTTGACGTCGAGCGGGTGCCTGACAAGCGCGCCAAGACGATCGAACGTCTTCAGCTGGTGATCCTTGAAAGCATCCTGGTGCGTCGGGACACGATGTCCGACTCCAGTCACGGCTCCACCCACACCGAGCTGCAGGTGGAGGACGGGCAGTCCATCAAGGCTGGCGATGTGGTCGCCACCACCCAGATTCTCTGTAAGCAACAGGGCGTCGCCCAGATGCCCGAAGAGGTGGATGACGAGCCGGTGCGTCGTCTGATCGTCGAAAGGGCTGAAGACACCACGACCATCGCCACCAGCGCTCAGCCCACCGTCAGCGTGGGCCAGAGGGTTGTGGACGGCGATGAGCTCTGCGCCGGTCAGCCTGCGGGCTGCTGCGGTGAGATCGAGCACGTTGATGGAAACTCCGTCACCCTTCGCCTGGGTCGCCCTTACATGATTTCGCCTGATTCCGTCCTGCACGTCCGTGACGGTGATCTGGTGCAGCGTGGAGACGGACTTGCTCTGCTCGTGTTTGAGCGTCAGAAGACCGGTGACATCGTTCAGGGTCTGCCTCGGATTGAGGAACTGCTTGAAGCCCGTCGTCCTCGGGAATCGGCCATCCTCTGCAAGAAGCCCGGCACGGTCGAGATCAAGCAGGGCGAAGACGACGAGTCCACCATCGTCACGGTGATCGAGGCTGACGATGCTGTCGCCGAGTACCCGATTCTCCTGGGCCGCAACGTGATGGTCAGTGATGGCCAACAGGTTCACGCCGGTGAGCTCCTCACTGACGGTCCGATCAACCCCCATGAGCTGCTCGAGTGTTTCTTTGAGGATCTGCGTTCCCGCAAGCCCCTCATGGATGCGGCTCAGGAGGCCATCGCCCAGCTTCAGCACCGTCTGGTGAATGAAGTTCAGAACGTCTACAAATCGCAGGGTGTCTCCATCGATGACAAGCACATCGAGGTGATCGTCCGTCAGATGACGAGCAAGGTGCGTGTCGAGGATGCCGGCGACACCACGCTGCTTCCCGGCGAGCTCATCGAACTTCGTCAGGTTGAAGACACGAACCAGG
Source organism: Synechococcus sp. PL34863bin_39 (assembly GCA_011523155.1). Next base: position 1,948 of record WTHL01000065.1, read on the forward strand.
CCATGTCCATCACCGGTGGAGCACCGGCTGAATTCACACCGGTTCTGCTCGGGATCACCAAAGCCTCCCTCAACACCGACAGCTTCATTTCGGCCGCCTCCTTCCAGGAGACCACCCGCGTGCTGACCGAAGCCGCCATCGAGGGCAAGAGCGACTGGCTCCGCGGCCTCAAGGAAAACGTGATCATCGGACGCCTGATTCCGGCCGGCACCGGTTTCAGCGGTTTCGAAGAGGAGCTGCGGGCCGAGGCAGGCCCCCATCCCGACATCCTGTCCGAAGATCCTGCCGGGTACCGCCGGATGCAGAACCTGCGTCCTGACTACACCGTTGACATGCCTGGTGCTGAGGCCGGAAAAGCCACTGCGGTCCTTGATGATCCCAGTGATGCTGATCTGGAAGCCACCCGCTCCCGCCACGGCATTGACGAGAAGAGCACCTTTGCTGCCTTCACGCGTCCGGATGCTGATAACGAGCTCAAGGACGAGCAGGTCGTGGACGCCGAAGCCGTCGAGGGTCTCCAGGAGGAGGGCCTCCTCAGTGACGATTGAAACCGGATGCTCCCGTCGCGGGAGCATCCCTGATCGCATCAGACTCTGTTCTTCCTCGGTTCCCGCCCATGCTTGAACCCACTCTCGTTCCTCAGCGCAAGTTGCCTCGGTATGGATTTCACACCCATACCGAGAGGTTGAACGGCCGTGTGGCCATGCTCGGATTCATTGCCTTGCTGGTCCTTGAGTACAAACTCGGTCACGGTGTGATCACCTGGTGACCACAGCGCTTCTTGGTCGCAGCGCAGCTGATCTGGAGCAATGGGCTGTAGCCCAGGGTCAGTCCGCTTTTCGTGGCAGGCAGCTCCATGACTGGCTCTACGCCAAGGGGGCCCGTGATCTTCAGGGAATCACGGTCCTTCCGAAAGCCTGGCGCGCCACCCTGCAGGATCAGGGCGTCGTCGTCGGGCGACTGTCAGAGCAGCTGAAGTCGGTCGCCGGTGATCACACGACCAAACTTCTGCTGGGCACCAAGGACGGAGAAACGATCGAGACGGTCGGGATTCCCACGGATCAGCGCCTCACCGTCTGTGTCTCCAGTCAGGTGGGCTGCCCGATGGCCTGCCGATTCTGTGCGACAGGCAAGGGTGGCCTGCAGCGTTCACTCGACACGCATGAAATCGTCGATCAGGTCCTCAGCATCCGTGAAGCGATGGATCGACGCCCGTCCCATGTGGTGTTCATGGGCATGGGGGAGCCGCTGCTCAACATCGACGCCGTTCTTGATGCAGTGCGCTGCTTCACGGATGATCTGGGTATCGGCCAGCGTCGGATCACCGTGAGCACGGTCGGGGTTCCACGCACCTTGCCCCGCCTGGCCGAACTGGCGATGTCGCGACTGGGTCGAGCGCAGTTCACTCTGGCCGTGAGCCTGCATGCTCCCAATCAGGCAC
>WTHL01000138.1 GCA_011523155.1 Synechococcus sp. PL34863bin_39
GCGGCGCCAACAAGTTCATGTGCCCCTGCCACGGCAGTCAGTACGACGCCACCGGCAAGGTGGTCCGTGGTCCTGCACCCCTCTCCCTGGCCCTCGCCAACGTCAGCGTCGAGAACGACAACGTGTTCGTCAGTCAGTGGATTGAAACCGATTTCCGCACCGGCGAGAAGCCCTGGTGGGCCTGATCAACCCAGCGTTCTCCCTCTTCGTCTTCCGCCCCTCGTCCCCCATGCGTCGTCTTCTTTCTCCCGTTCTCGCCGCCTTGATCGTCGGCATCTCCGTCCTCACGGCACCTTCAGCCTCCTGGGCCTATCCGTTCTGGGCCCAGCAGAACTACGCAAGCCCTCGTGAGGCCACGGGCAAGATCGTCTGTGCAAACTGCCACCTGGCCAAAAAGACCACGCAGGTTGAACTGCCCCAATCGGTTCTTCCCGACTCGGTCTTCACAGCGGCGGTGAAGATCCCCTACGAGCAGGGAATCAAGGAAATCGGTGCTGATGGCAGCCAGGTTCCTCTCCAGGTGGGTGCCGTTGTTCAGCTCCCCGATGGATTCACCCTGGCGCCCCAGGACCGCTGGACTGACGAAATCAAGGAAGAGACCGAAGGCGTCTACTTCACCCAGTACAGCGATGACCAACCCAACATCCTTCTGGTTGGTCCGATCGCAGGCGACGAGCATCAGGAAATTGTCTTCCCGATCCTCTCCCCCGATCCTGCGACCGACAGCAGCATCCATTTCGGCAAATACCAGGTGTTTGTCGGCGGTAACCGCGGCCGTGGACAGGTGTACCCAACCGGTGAGAAGAGCAACAACACCGTCTTCACCGCACCGGCAACCGGCCGCGTCAGCGCCATTGAGGCTGGCGAGAACGGTGCCACCGTGGTCACCATCGAGGCCGCGGATGGCGGCAGCACATCCGAAACTGTGCCCGTTGGTCCTGAGCTGATCGTTGCCATCGGTGATGAAGTCGAGGCCGGCGAGGCCATCACCAATGACCCGAACGTGGGTGGATTCGGTCAGATGGACGGTGAGATCGTTCTTCAGAACCCAGTGAGGATCTATGGCCTCCTCGCATTCTTTGCTGCTGTTGCCCTGGCCCAGATCATGCTTGTTCTGAAGAAGAAGCAGGTCGAGAAGGTGCAGGCCGCAGAAGGCGTCTGATCCAGCGTGAATCTGTTCACTGTGTTCACATCACCAGGGCCCGAGCTTGTTCAGCTCGGGCCCTTTTCTCTGCGCTGGTACGGCCTGCTGATCGCCATCGCAGTCCTGATCGGCCTCAGTCTGTCGAGCTGGCTGGCCAGACAACGACAGCTGGAAACGGGACTGATCAGTGACCTGCTGCCGATTCTTGTGCTTGCAGCCGTGATCGGCGCCAGGATCTACTACGTGGCTTTCGAGTGGCGCAACTACGCGTCGACACCCTGGAAAGCCCTGGCGATCTGGGAAGGAGGAATCGCAATCCACGGAGCTCTGCTCGCCGGCAGCCTCGCTGCAGTCGTGTTCTGCCGATGGCGACGACAGCCCTTCTGGGATGTTCTCGACGTGTTGGTCCCCTCCGTGGCACTGGGACAAGCCATCGGACGCTGGGGGAATTTTTTCAACAGTGAAGCGTTCGGCCTCCCCACCGATCTGCCCTGGAAACTTCTGATCCGGAATGTGCCGTTCCACGTCCAGGCCAGTTTTCCCGGCGAGCGCTTCTTTCACCCAACATTTCTGTACGAATCTCTCTGGAACCTGGGGGTCTTCGTGGTGCTGCTCGTTCTCTTCACCCAGGCGGGCAAAGGCAGGTTGAAGCTTCCCGCTGGAGCACTGAGCTGCATCTATCTGCTGCTGTACAGCCTTGGCCGCCTGTGGATTGAGGGATTGCGGCTCGACCCTCTCTGCCTCGGCGGTGTTCCACCCTTCTGTGACGGAGGCGTGAGAATGGCACAGTTGATGAGTCTTGCCCTGATGGCAGTCGCAGGATCGGGGCTGTGGTGGATCTACGGACGCAATCGCAAGCTGCCCGATCCCAGCCTTCACAAGGGGACAACGCCATGACCGGCCAGTCCAGCGACCATGGGATGCAGCCGACCAGACTCAGCATCGTCGGAGCGGGCCCAGGGGCGCCTGATCTGCTCACCCGCAGGGCGGAAGATCGACTTCGATCAGCGGACGTGCTGATCTGGACCGATTCGCTTGTCTCGCCACAGATCGCAGCGATCGCTCCCCAGGGCTGTGAACGGATACGAACCAGCACCCTCACCCTGGAGGAGGTGCTGCCACTGATGATCGATCGGGTCCGCCAGGGGCTCCGCGTCGTACGGCTGCATGATGGAGATCCGTGCCTGTACGGAGCACTCTCGGAACAGGTCTGTGCCTTGGCGGATGCGGGGATTGAGGTGGAGGTGGTGCCTGGTCTGAGCGCCTATCAAGCCACCGCCTCGGCCCTCAGCGCCGAACTCACCATTCCCGGTGTTGCCCAGACCATTGTGCTCAGTCGAGCCGGTGGGCGCACCGGCGTTCCGGACCCGGAAGACCTCAACAATCTGGCGCGCCTCAAGACCTCCCTCTGCCTCTATCTCAGCGCGAGACATGTGGAGAATGTGGAAGCCACGCTTCTGCAGCACTACCCCGCCGACACCCCCGTGGCGATCGGATACCGGGTGAGCTGGCCGGACCAATGGCTCACCGTTGTGCCCCTGAACCGCATGGCTGAGGTCTCCAGGGAGCGTCAGCTGATTCGCACGACGTTGTATGTGGTCAGCCCTGCCCTCGGCCATCAGGGCCTGCGATCCAAGCTCTATTCTCCCGACCACGACCATCTGTTCCGACCGAAATCAGACTGAAATCCAGCCACCGGTGGTGGTTTAAGATCAAAGGGTGCGGGCGATTAGCACAGTGGTAGCGCACTTCCTTCACACGGAAGGGGTCACTGGTTCGAATCCAGTATCGCCCATTCGTTGAGAGATCACGGACATGCTCCAGGCACCACAGGATGCCTGCAGACGTCCTGCGGATCCGTTCCTAGCGTTGGGCAAGGGCAGGGCCTGAGGAACGCGATGGGTCAACGCAAGTCTTCATCCGGGATGAACTCCGACGAGGGGACAGCCACAGCGCTGACGAACCTCAGAGAGGTGGGAGCGATCCTGCGGTCAGCCCGGGAGGATCAAGGGATGAGCGTGCATCACCTGGCGCAGGCGCTGCACATGGGCGATGAACAGCTCGAGGCCCTCGAGGCCGGCCGGCGGGAAGAACTCACCGAAGCCGTGTTCATCCGTGCAGCGGTCCGTCGTGTGGCCGGGAAACTGGGGGTGACCCCGGACCCGTTGATTGCGGCCTTGCAATCTCTCAATCAGGGCATGAGGCCATCGCCGCCCCCAGCCCCGACCCAGCCAGCGGCACCGAAGCAGCGCGACAGACACCAGCCGCGGCCAGCGAGGCCGATCGCCCCCATGGCAATGGGATGCACGGCACTCGGACTTGGCCTGGCCGGCCTTTTGCATTGGAGCCAGGGGCTACCGGCGCTCAGGGCCATCAGCGCTCCTCCAGCCCCACCGAAGTTGGTCATTCCAACCCCCCGGCCTCAGGCCACAGCAACGCTGGAGCCACTGCAAACAACGCAGCCAACTCAGCTAACGCAGAGACCGACCAGGTCCACCGTGACCATCCGGACAAGCCAGCCCAGCTGGATCGCTCTGCGCGACCGAAGCGGACAGATGCTGTTCGAAGGAATGGTGACCGCAGAGAAGAGCTTTCCGGCCTCTGAAGGGCTGGAGATCTATGCCGGCAGACCGGATCTGGTGACCGTTGACGACGGTGGGGACAACCCCGGACCGCTGGGGTCCATTGACCAGGTGCGGTGGTATCAGCTCAGCGCTACTCCTGCACCTGCACCTGCAACGCAAGCCCTGTGACGTCCTGAACCACAGGGGCGCAGGCTTCAAGACTCCACTGCTCGAGGCTGAGGTTCTGGTTCAGCCGCTCGGGCCGCAGTGCAAGGGTCAAGGTGCCTTTCGACACACTGGCGGCCAGTGAGGCGATCACCGGCACAGGGCGTCGGTCGAGGGCTGCGGCCAGCCTGAGAAGAATCGCCATCTCCGACACGGTGCGCCGCTCGGCCCGTGTCCGCAGAACCTGCCATGACTCGTGGCGTTTCTTGGGGAGACTGCGACGGTGATAACGGGCAATGGCAGCGACCATCTGATGCTCTGATTCGGAGTATCCGAGCAGTTCGCCATGCCGGATGAGATACCAGGAATGCTTGTGATAGGCACTGATGTTGATGTGCTGACCACAGGTATGGAGCATGGCGGCAGCCCAGAGAAGCTCACGGCCCGGCCCCTCATCGCGATGCAGCACCCCGGCGGTGCTGTCGTAAAGGCCAAGGGCATGGCTGGCGACCCGTTCCGCCCGTTGCCGATCCACGGCAAAGCGCTGCACCTGGTGCATCACCGTGCGCTGGCGGATGCTGCTCTGAAAGCTGAAGCGGTCCTCGAGAAGACCCTGGCGCAGCATCCAGTCAACAATCAGCCCTTCACGCAAGGCCCGTTCACTGAGAACGATCTCCTCAGCGCCAAGCATCTGCATGGCGGTCTGCAGGATCAGCGCCCCTGGAACGATGATCTCGGCCCGCCGGTCATTGATCGGGGTGAGGGCTCTCCGTTGCTCAGGAGTGAGCGTGACCAACTTCTTCACCACCTGGTTGAGACGGTCTCGTCCGATGCGGTACCCATGCAGCTTCCGGGAAGGCCGGTCGTCATCGCTGGCGGCAAGAGCGCCGATCGCCAGCGCCGTGCCACTGGTCGCCACCATGACAGGGGTTTCCCCCGGATTGATCCGACGGCGCACTTTGTCGACCGCAGGCTCCAGGGAACCCTGGATGTAGGCCTTGAGGAAGGCCTGACCCTGTGACGGCAGGGGATCTTCCGTGACGAAATCACGTTGCAGGCGGACGGCGCCGATCCGGGTGCTCGTGAGAGCACGGGCATCACGACCATCCGCAAGGATCAGCTCGGTGGACCCCCCGCCGATATCCAGCAGCAGGTGCGGGCGATCACCGAAGGACATTCCTGACATCACGCCCAGATAGATCAGTCGTGCTTCCTCCGGACCACTGACAAGATCCACGTCCAGATCGAGCTCGTCCTTGATCGCCTGCAGGAAGTCACGACCATTGGGGGCTTCGCGCACCGCACTGGTGGCGGCAGTCACGATCTGATCCACACGATGACTGGCAGCCAGCTCGGAGAAGCGTCGCAACGCCTCCATCCCACGCTGGATCGCAGCATCACTGAGGTGACCCGTCACGGGGTCCCGTTCACCGAGACGGGTGGTCGATTTTTCAGCCAGCAGAATGCTGAACGTTCCGAGACTCGGATCCACTTCCGCCACGAGCAGGTGTGTGGAATTCGTGCCGATGTCGATGGCAGCGACACGCTGAATCGCTCCGCCCGAATCGCGCTGGATGTTGTCGGGCGACGTGGCCTCGGCACCAGTCATCGGAGCTGATCGGCAGACCTGACGCACTCTGCCACCGGTCACCGACTCGGAAACGGACGTGCCTATGGTTTTGGAAAGAACGTTGAACGTGACCGGCGCCCTGAAGGGTCGAATCCCCTCCAGCCTTTCGTCCTGGTTCCAGCTTCTGCGCTGGAACAAACCAAGCGGCCGGCTGATTCTGCTGATTCCTGCGGGATGGAGCCTGTGGCTGGCACCCTCATCGCCTCCGTCCGCTCTGCTCGTGATCCAGATTCTGGTGGGGGGGCTTGTGGTGAGTGCCGCCGGCTGCATCGCCAATGACCTCTGGGACCGGCGGTTCGACCGGGAGGTGGAGCGAACGCAGGGTCGACCGCTGGCCCGGGGACGACTGACGATCACCACAGCCGTCGTGACGCTGCTGCTCCTGTTGCTGGCCAGTTTGGGGGTGGTCCTGACGCTGCCTGAGACCGGTCGCCAGCTCTGCCTGGGGCTGGCGCTGCTCGCCCTGCCCCCGATCCTGCTGTATCCATCCGCCAAACGCTGGTTCCCGTTCCCCCAGGCGGTGCTCGCGTTCTGCTGGGGCTTCGCGGTTCTGATTCCGTGGGCGGCGTCGGAGAGCAGCCTCGCCCTGACGCCGGAGTTGGCAGGCTGCTGGCTGGCCACAGTCGTCTGGACCTTCGGTTTCGACACGGTGTATGCCATGGCCGACCGCCCGGATGACCGCCGTCTCGGACTCCGCAGCAGCGCGCTGACCCTGGGAGCATCCACGGGTGTCGTGGTGATGAGCTGTTACGCCGTCGCTGTGCTGGGCCTGGGGGGAGCGGCCCTGAGCGCCGGACTCGGTTGGATGTTCTGGGTCTGCTGGTTGCTGGGTGGCGCCGGCATGCTGCTTGAAGCCCGACAACTTCGGCCCGACCGGCAGGATCCGATGTCGGTCTATGGACGGCATTTCCAGCATCAGGTGTGGCTGGGGGCCCTCCTGCTGCTGGGGCTGGTGCTGGGGGGGCATCCGCTGTGACGGCACGCACGCCGAACCTCAGCAACGGCGCCACGGTCGGCGTTGTGGCGGCCAGTTCAGCGCTGGATGACCTCACGGCCGTGCATCAGGGGCTGGACCTTCTCAAGGCGTGGGGGCTGACGATCCCATCCACGGGGATCCAGCCACGGCGCTGGGGATATCTGGCAGGCACCGATCGGGAACGTCTGGCCGACCTGCAGCCTGATCCGAGACCGGCTTTGCTGGCGTGTGCACGCGGGGGCTGGGGGGCCGCACGTCTGCTGGAACATCCCCTGGATTGGCAACCGGGCTGGCTGCTGGGGTTCTCCGACGTCACAGCGCTGCTGATGGCAAGGCAGGCAGCAGGCTTTGATGGCGGTGTGCATGGCCCCCTGCTGAGCACGCTTGCGGCGGAACCGGCGTGGAGTCAGCGGCGGCTGCGGCAGCTTCTGTTCGGCGAGGAGCTGCAGGACCTGCAGGGCAGCAGCTGGGCCGGAGGGGTGGCCGAGGGCCCATTGATTGCTGCGAATCTCACGGTGGCATCGCACCTGCTGGGAAGCGACCACATGCCGGATCTGCGCGGTGCGATTCTGATTCTTGAGGACGTGGGGGAGCGCCCGTACCGCCTGGACCGGATGCTGACCCACTGGCGATTGACGGGAACCCTGCAGAACCTTGCAGGGCTTGGCTTCGGTCGTTTCAGCGACTGCGACGACAACCCCTGTGATGACGACAACAGTGATGACAACAACAGTGGCAACACCACAACGGACGGGCAGGTCACCGCGATGACCGTTCTGCGGGAGCGCAGTCGTGACCTGGGGATCCCCGTGGTGGCGGACTTACCCGTGGGCCATGGCTCCGAAGGGAACGCGGCGTTGCCGATCGGACGCCCGGCACGACTGGACGGTGATCAGGGTCGGCTCAGGATGCTCTGAGCGAGAGGACCGCCTCGGCAACGACGAGATCGAACGGCGTTGTCACCTTGATGTTGGAGGGACCTGCATCCAGCACCTTCACAGGCCAGCCGAGACGCTCGAACAGAGAGGCATCGTCCGTCACGGTCCATGACCGCCGGCAGGCCTCAGCATGACCCTCCCGCAACTGCGCAACGGCGAAACCCTGCGGGGTCTGGGCGGCCCAGAGCTGCGAACGATCCGGCGTGGCAACGATGCCCCCCGACGCGTCCACCGTCTTGATCGTGTCCGTCACCGGGGTGGCCGCGATCACGGCCTCTCCGTTGTCCACCGCCTGCGCGCAGCGGTTGAACAATGCCGGTTCGGCCAGGCAACGGGCCCCGTCATGAATCAGCACATGGTCCGCGTCGGTGGGGAGCCCGGCCAGCCCGCGAAGCACCGACTCCTGACGGGTGCTGCCACCTTCGATCCAGCAGACAGGCTTGGTGGAGGCGCCGGTCTGTGACGCGATGATCGCCGTGATCGCAGGCCGATCGATGACCTGGCCCACGATCCCGATCCATGTGATCGCCTCGGCACGAAGCGCGGCCTCAAGGGTCCATGCCAGCACTGGTCGCTCCAGCAGAGGAAGCAGCAGTTTGTTGCGGTCGGCACCCATGCGACGACCGCTTCCAGCGGCAGCGATCAACAGATGCACAAGCGACTCCTCCGGCAGGCACGGGGTTAGAGCCTCCATACAATCAGCTCGCACCCACTTGTGCTGCCTGTCCATGCGCGTTCTTGTCCTCAGCCCAGGAACCCTTGAGCAGCAGATGGTGCGTCTTCCAGCCATTGCGGCTGCAGCCGAACAACTCCAGGCCGCTGTTCAGGTGGCCTGTCCGTTGGCCTCCCGACCCGCCTGGGATCTGATTCCCGCAGTCGAGAAGGTGATTTCCTTCGACTTTGAGGACAGATCCACCCTGGCGGACTGGGCCAACCTGCTCGGCTGCGTGCGCGAACCGGACTTTCAGGTCTGCCTGAACTTCGCCACAGGACGGCAGGTGAATCTCATGCTGAGCATGAGTCATATCCCGACGCGAATCGCGAAAGAGGGGTTCTCCACCACCGACACGGTGCAACCCTCCAGCGGCTGGAGAGCCCAGGGACTGGGCGCTTTCCTACAGCCGATCGGGGTCACGTTGTGCGCCGATGACTTCCGTCTTTCCCTGCCTGCCCAGGACCTGAGTGAAGCGCGCAGTCTCCAGCCATCCGGTGAAGGACCACTCCTGCTGATGGCACCCGGCGGGCAGCCCACGGATTGGCCAGCGAGCCAGTGGAAGGCATTGCCCGCGAGCATTCGCGAACGCCTGGCCTCCCTGCGGACCCACCAGCTCCCCACTGGAGGAGCCCTGCGCAGCCGCGCAGCGCAGGTGGCCTGCTCCGATGTCGTGCTGAGCAGCTGTCCGATAACCCAGATGCTGGCCGTCTACCTCGGAATCCCCCTGGTCGCACTCGGAGCGGAGCCAGCCGGGCTGCCGAGCAGAGAGGGCCTGCGATGCCTGGATGGCCAGCTGGGAGATATCCGTCAGCTTCAAACCCAGGATGTGCTCGGAGCCCTGGGCTTCTGATGGTGCACCCGCGACTGGAGCCATCCAGACGCCGGGGGATTCTTCCGCCGCTGCCATGGCGCAGCAACCTGCGCCTCCTGGCTCAGCCCTGGATCGGCCCGCTACTGGCCCTGATCGCCGTGACCGTGGGAGGTGCTGTCGGCTACAGGATCACCCAGGGCTGGGACTGGGGCGATTGCTTCTGGATGGTGCTGATCACGATCAGCACCATCGGCTACGGGGAAGTCGAACCACTCTCCGAGGCAGGGCGATGGGTCACGGTTCTGATCATCGCGGGCGGCATCGTCGTGGTGCAGCTCACGATCCAACGGATTCTGGGGCTGTCTGAAGCCGGTTATTTCCGCCGGTTGCGAGAGCTGCGCTTTCAACGCAAACTCCGACGCATGCGCGATCACGTGATCATCTGCGGCTACGGCCGCATCGGCAAGGAAATCGGAGAGCAGCTCCTTCAGGATCACGTTCCCGTGCTGGTGGTTGAACAGGATCCGCAACGGGTTCAGGCAGCGAAAGAGCGCGGACTGCAGGTTCTCGAAGCCGATGCCACCAGCGATGAAACATTGCGGGAGGCAGGCCTGCGGAGCTGTGCCAGTCTCATCGCCGCCTTGCCCACGGATGCGGCCAACCTGTACGTCGTGCTGAGCGCACGGGAACTGAATCCGGGCTGCAGGCTGATCACGCGGTCGGCCAGTGATGAGGCGGCGGCGAAGCTCAGGCTTGCTGGGGCCAGCGTGGTGGTGAGTCCCTACGTGGCGGGAGGACGGGTGATGGCAGCCTCAGCGCTGCGGCCCCTGGCGGTGGACTTCATGGAGCTACTCCTCGGATCCGACTGTGAGATCGAGGAGTTCCAACTGAGCGCCGATCCCCTGCTGCTTCGGGATCTCCCAGGCCGCACGCTTGCGGACCTTGAGCTGGGACGACGCAGCGGCGCGATGGTGCTGGCCATCCGTGACCAGGGTCGCCTGGTGGCCAATCCCGGACGCGACATGGAACTCGCAGCGGGCCAGCTGCTGGTGGTGATGGGGAGCAAGGATCAGTTGCAGCGCTTCCGCGATCTGCTGGGACCTGCCATCGACATGGTCGAAACAATGGGATGATCCGGCCTGATCTCTACGATCCAGCCACCGCGGAATCTGCCATGACCTCCAACGCCTCCCTCACCGGCCAGACGGCTCTGGTCACCGGCGCCAGCCGGGGCATCGGCCGGGCGATCGCCCTGGCCTTGGCGGAAGCGGGGGCCGAAGTGGTCGTCAATTACGCCAGCTCTCCCGATGCGGCTGATGCCGTGGTGACCCAGATCACCGCAGCGGGGGGCAAGGCCTACGCCCTTCAGGCCAATGTGTCGGACGAGGAGGCCGTGGACGGCCTGATCAAGACCGTGCTTGAACGCAGTGGTCGCATCGATGTGCTTGTGAACAACGCCGGAATCACCCGTGACGGCCTGCTGATGCGCATGAAAACCTCGGACTGGCAATCGGTGATCGACCTCAATCTCACGGGGGTGTTCCTCTGCACCCGTGCGGTGACACGCCCGATGCTCAAACAGAAGAGCGGGCGCATCATCAACATCACCTCCGTGGTGGGTCTGATGGGAAATGCCGGCCAGGCCAATTACGCGGCAGCCAAGGCCGGCGTTGTCGGCCTCACGCGCAGTGCCGCCAAAGAGATGGCCAGCAGGGGAATCACCGTGAATGCAGTGGCACCGGGCTTCATCGCCACCGACATGACCAAAGACCTTGATGCCGAAGGCATCCTCGCGGCGATCCCCCTGGGCAGTTTCGGCACCCCGGAACACATCGCAGGCACCGTGCGTTTTCTGGCCGCGGATCCTGCTGCGGCCTACATCACCGGCCAGGTTCTCCAGGTGGACGGCGGCATGGTGATGGGCTGACCCTCACGGGTCCAGGGGCTGGTTGAGCGCATCCCGAAGCTTCCGGATGCGCTGAAGCAGACGCAGGCGACGACTCCGCTCCGTGGCGGTCAGAAAGATCCGAAGGGGCACATAAACCAGAACCATGGCTCCGGCCAGGGCCGCGATCAGCGTGAAGGATTGAAAGCCGGGCTCGTCCATGGCCGGACGTTAACCAGCTGGATCACCCGAGTCACGACCCTGGGTTGATCGATTCGGCTTTCCCCACCCGACAGGTGCTTCGGAGGGACATCCCCCTGTGGGACATTGAATCCGGGTATCAGTTGACCATGGCCAAACTCCTTAGCTTTTCTGACGAGTCGCGCGGCGCCCTCGAGCGGGGAATGAATGCACTCGCCGACGCGGTGCGCGTCACCATCGGCCCCCGTGGACGCAATGTCGTTCTGGAGAAGAGCTTCGGAGCTCCCGACATCGTCAATGACGGCGACACGATCGCCCGGGAGATCGAGCTTGAGAGCCCGTTCGAGAACATCGGAGCCAAGCTGATCCAGCAGGTCGCCTCCAAAACGAAGGACAAGGCCGGTGACGGCACCACCACCGCCACGGTTCTGGCCCAGGCCATGGTTGAAGAGGGTCTGCGCAACACGGCAGCAGGTGCAAGTCCGATCGAACTGCGCCGCGGAATGGAGAAAGCCGTCGCACAGGTTGTGGCAGGCCTGAGTGAGCGCAGTCAGTCCGTGGGTGGCGATGCCATCAGCCAGGTGGCCACCGTCAGCGCAGGTGGCGATGAGGAGGTCGGCCGGATGATCTCGGAGGCCATGGATCGCGTGAGCGTCGATGGCGTGATCACCGTCGAGGAATCCAAGTCGCTCGCCACCGAACTGGAAGTGACGGAAGGGATGGCCTTCGACCGGGGCTACAGCTCCCCCTACTTCGTCACGGATGGCGATCGCCAGCTCTGCGAGTTTGAAAACGCACTGCTGCTGCTGACCGATCGCAAGATCAGCGCCATTGCCGACCTGGTGCCTGTGCTGGAAACGGTTCAGAAATCAGGATCGCCCCTGGTGGTGCTGGCGGAGGAAGTGGATGGCGAAGCCCTGGCCACCCTGGTCGTCAACAAGAACCGCGGCGTGCTTCAGGTTGCTGCGGTTCGCGCACCGTCCTTCGGAGAGCGCCGCAAGGCAGCGCTGGCCGACATCGCCATCCTCACCGGCGGCACCGTGATCAGCGAAGACCGGGCCATGACGCTGGACAAGGTCTCGCTTGAGGACCTTGGTCGTGCACGCCGCATCACCATCACCAAGGACAGCACCACCATCGTGGCCAATGAGGATCACCGCGATGCCGTCAACGATCGTGTGGCCTCGATCAAACGGGAGCTTGACAACACCGAGTCGGAGTACGACCGCGAGAAACTGACCGAGCGGATCGCCAAACTGGCCGGTGGTGTTGCCGTGATCAAGGTGGGCGCACCGACGGAAACCGAACTCAAGAACCGCAAGCTGCGGATCGAAGATGCGCTCAACGCCACCCGTGCCGCTGTGGAGGAGGGCATCGTCGCTGGCGGTGGCTGCACCCTGATTCAGCTCGCCCAGGAACTGGACGGACTGGCCGCTCAGCTGGTTGGCGACCAACGCACGGGTGTCGAGATCGTGCAACGGGCCCTCAGTGCCCCCCTGCGCCAGATCGCGATCAATGCCGGCGCCAACGGCGACGTTGTGGTTGAGGAGGTGCGCCGCTCCGGCAAGGGCTTCAATGCCCTGACTGGAGCCTTCGAAGACCTGCTTCAGGCGGGCATTCTGGATGCCGCCAAAGTGGTGCGCCTGGCGCTTCAGGATGCCGTCTCGATCGCATCGCTGCTGATCACCACCGAAGTGGTCATTGCAGACAAACCGGAACCTGAGGCAGCGGCTGCACCCGGCGCCGACCCGATGGGCGGCATGGGCGGCATGGGCGGCATGGGCGGCATGGGCGGCATGGGCATGCCCGGCATGATGTGATTCGGACGCTTGCCTCGCCTGGTGTGCTCCTCAATCAGAGCGAAAACACCAGGCGAGGCAAGCGTCCGAATCACAT
>WTHL01000207.1 GCA_011523155.1 Synechococcus sp. PL34863bin_39
GACTTCGACTTTGACGAGGATGCCTTTCTCGCCGCTCTCGATGAAAACGAGCCGGTCGGCACCACCGGGGACGTGGTGACCGGCACCGTGATCGGAATGGAGAGCGACGGCGTCTATGTCGACATCGGGGGCAAGGCCCCTGGTTTCATGCCGAAGAGTGAATGCGGCCTTGGTGTGATCACCAATCTCAAGGAGCGTTTCCCCAAGGGTCTTCAGATCGAAGTGCTGGTGACGCGTGAGCAGAACGCCGATGGCATGGTCACGATCAGCTGCCGGGCCCTGGCATTGCGCCAGAGCTGGGACAAGGTCAAGCAGCTTGAGAAGGAAGGAAAGGTTGTTCAGGTGAAGGTGACCGGATTCAACCGCGGTGGCGTCACCTGTGATCTCGAGGGTTTACGCGGCTTCATCCCCCGCTCCCAGCTCCAGGACGGCGAGAACCATGAAGCGCTGGTCGGCAAGACCCTGGGCGTCGCCTTTCTGGAGGTCAACCCGGAGACCCGCAAACTGGTTCTCTCCGAGAAACGTGCTGCAACAGCTGCCAGGTTCTCCGAACTGGAAGTGGGACAGCTGGTGGAGGGCACGGTGGTTGCCGTGAAGCCCTACGGATTCTTCGTTGACCTCGGAGGCATCAGCGGTCTGCTGCATCAATCGGTGATCACCGGCGGCAGCATGCGCTCCCTGCGTGAGGTCTTCGATCAGGGCGATGTCGTGAAGGCGCTGATCACAGAGCTGGATCCCGGTCGCGGGCGCATCGCCCTCAACACGGCCATGCTCGAGGGTCAACCCGGTGAACTTCTCATCGAAAAAGACAAAGTGATGGCCGAAGCCGTCGATCGGGCCAATCGTGCTCGTAACGTCCTGAGGCAGCAGGAACAGCAAGCCGGATGATCGCGGCAGATCAGCCCTCCATCACATCAGTCGATCGTCGGGCGGACTGGGAACTCGATTTCTATTCGAGGCCCATCATGGAACCCGACGGCAAGAAACGCTGGGAGTTGCTGGTCAGCGGCACTCCCCCGCTGAGCGGAGAGCAACCATTCCGCTATGCAAGGCGCTGTCCGGCCGGAGACGTGAACTCCACCTGGCTGGCGGAGGCCCTGCGCGATGCCCTCAGGCAAGCGGAATCCGAGGGATGGCAACCACCGAGGCGACTGCGTTCCTGGCGCAGCGCCATGCGCACGATGGTGCAGCGAGCGGCGACCGCTCTCGATCTGGAGATGGTGCCCAGCCGCAGAACCTACGCGCTGATCGATTGGATGGCGGAGCGGGATCGCGAGGTGTATCCCCAGGAGGAGGGCTACATGGCCGGACCCCTGGCTCCACCCCCGGTCCCGATCAGCACCCCGGCAATCCCTCTCCCTGAAGCGGTTCGCGGCGATGCCTGGAGCTGGGCGACGCTTCCTCTCGCAACGCTTGCAGAGGCTGCGGAGTGGCCGATGGGGTTCAACGACCTCCTGCCGATCCCTTCAGGCCTGGACCCCTCACTGCCGATCCCAGGGTTGCGCCTGTTCAGCAGTTCACGGGCCCTGGCCCTGGCCGGATGGCTCGGCGGCCTGGAGCCGGTGCGACTCCGCGTCCACCAAAAGCAACTGATTCTTGATGCTGGGCAGGACGACAGCTGGTTGGTGACCGACCTCGATGAGGCTGGCGCCCACGCAGCCCTGGAGGCGCTTGATGCCACGCGGACCGCAGGTGCTGGACTGCAGTTCATCGCCGTCCAGACGACTCCTGACAATCCCAGGTTTGAGGGGTTCTGGATGCTGAGGGACCAGCCCGAACCATGAGCGAGCCCGGCATCCATGCCGTCCCCTCAGCCAATGATCCCTTTGCTGGCCCCGACAGCCTGTTCAATCGTCTCGAGGGCTGGACCTGGATCGGTTGCTACGGGGGCTACTACCTGAGCAGTGACCTGCTTGCGGAGGCCGGGTTTGAGCAGGGGTTCTTCACACGCCGGTGGCAGGGGCGCGAGCCGGATGCGCTGACCACCTATCTCTCGGCTGGTGTCACTGTCCATCGTCCGAGACAGGTGCATGGCAGCACTGTTCTCAACGCCTCAAAGGCCGATCGTTCCCCCTGGCCTGATGCCGATGGGCTGGTGAGTGACCGGGGCAGCCAGAGTCTCTGGGTCTGTGGTGCTGACTGCACTCCCGTGCTGATCGCCGATCCCCTGTCTGGCCATGTCGCGGCCTGCCATGCCGGCTGGCGTGGCGTCGCAGGTCGGATTCTTCCGGAGGCGATCAGCCGTCTGGAGGAACGGGGCGGAGACAGGGGACAGCTGCTGGTGGCGCTTGGCCCAGCGGTCAGTGGTCCCAACTATCAGGTGGAGGAATCCGTCGCGGCCCAGGTGCGGAAATCGCTGACGGGCGACAGCCTCGTGGACGAGCCCACGGAGGTGTCGGCACTGCTTGACCAGGTGGTTCAGCCCGATGAGGAAGCGGGACATTGCAGACTTGACATCCGCGCTGCCGCGGCCCTGCAACTGATGGCAGCCGGTGTTGATCCGGCCCACATCAGTCGCTGTCCACTCTGCACCGTGGCAGAGCCGGATCTGTTTCATTCCTGGAGACGCGATCAGGTGAAGGCTGTCCAGTGGAGCGGGATTGTCTCCCAGGCTCCCGACTGACTCACGACACGGGGTGGGTGACCTCAGCCATCAGGCGCAGGGCAACCGCTTCAGCAGCCCTGATCCCGTCGATCGCTGCGGAGAGAATGCCTCCGGCATAACCGGCACCCTCTCCGGCGGGGGTGAGGCCTGCGGTGTTGACCGATTCCAGATCGGAGGTGCGTGGCAGACGCAACGGTGATGACGTGCGTGTCTCCACGGCCGTGAGCAGGGCATCGGGATGGTTGTAGCCGGGCAGCCGCCGTGCGAACGCAGGCAGAGCCTCCTGCAGCGCCTCGATCATGGCGTCCGGGAGAGCCTGTCGCAGATCCGCCGCTCTGATACCAGGTTGGTAAGACCCCTGAATGGTCCCGAAGGCCTGGGTCGGACGGTCGGAAAGAAAGTCATCCAGTCGCTGGGCCGGCGCGCAGTAATCAGCACCTCCGAGAGCAAACGCCTTCTCCTCGAGGGCACGTTGCAAGGCGACACCAGCCAGTGGGTCACCGGGAAAGCGCTGATAGGGCTCAA
Source organism: Synechococcus sp. PL34863bin_39 (assembly GCA_011523155.1). The sequence goes on from WTHL01000207.1 coordinate 3,131, forward strand.
GGTCTTCCTCCAGCACAGGCACCACAAGCCCACTGTTGGCATTGCGTTCATTGCGGGTGTGCTGACTCATGCCATTGGTCACGACGCGTCCGGGCTCGCTGGTGGCGCCCACCACCAGGCCACCGGGGCACATGCAGAAGCTGTAGACGCAGCGCCCGTTTTCCGCATGGTGGACCAACTTGTACTCAGCGGCACCGAGTTGCGGATGGCCGGCCTGCGATCCCCAGCGAGCCTGATCAATCAGAGCCTGGGGATGCTCGATGCGGAAACCGACAGCAAACGGCTTCGGCGTCATGGCCACGCCACAGCGTTCCAGCATGGCGAAGGTGTCGCGGGCCGAGTGCCCCGGCGCCAGAACCGCATGGCGACAGGAAATGTCAACCCCGTCCTCGAGACGAACCCCAACAAGCTGGCGGCGATCGCTCGGATCACCGGCTCCCGGCAGAGGCTCGAGAATCAGCTCATCCACCCGCGCTCCGAAGCGCACCTCACCGCCGAGCTGCTCGATACGCGATCGGAGGCCTCGCACCACCGTCGCCAGCTTGAAGGTGCCGATATGGGGACGATGCACGGTGAGGATCTCGGGATTGGCACCGCTGGCCACGAGCTCCTCAAGAACCTTGCGCCCGTAGTGCTCAGGATCGCTCACCTGGCTGTAAAGCTTCCCATCCGAAAAGGTGCCGGCCCCTCCCTCCCCGAACTGGACGTTGGACTCAGGCTTGAGAGCACCTGTGCGACGCCAGAAACCGAATGTGTCCGACGTTCGCTGCTTGATGGGCTGGCCACGTTCCAGGAGCAGGGGACGAAACCCCATCTGCGCAAGAACAAGGGCGGCGAAGTAACCGCAGGGGCCGGCACCGATCACCACCGGGCGACCGGTTCCCGTTCGTCCGAAGTCCGGAGGAGCCGTCGCCACGGGGCGATAACGGGTATCCGGCGCCTGCCTGAGCCGCTTGTCAGCACGATGCTTGCGGAGAAGGGCGGATTCACCTTTCACCTCGACATCCAGGCTGTAGATGAGCTGAATCCGGTCACGCTTTCGCGCATCAATACTGCGCTTGATCAGACGATGGCTGATCAGGCGCTCCGGAGGAATGCGCAATCGTTTCAGGATCGCCGCGTCAAGGTCGTCGGGACCATGATCGAGGTGCAACCGAACCTCGCTTAAACGCAACACCTCTGTCCACGTCCCGGAGCGCCTCCAAAACCTTACTCAGCCGCGACCAGGCTCACCTTGGCAGTCCCGGAGGGAGCCTGTCCTGGCCTCAGCGCAAAGTCGCTGGCAACACCCCTGAGCCGGGTGGCCTGGCCGGATCGCCGGAGGTCGATCGCCCCGCAGAGTTCCTGCGGCTCCGCGGAGGGATCCAACCAACCAAGCGGATCACGGCGACCATCACTGGCGAGGGGAAGAGGTCCGGCCATGGTCAGTGCCAGCACCCTTGCGGTTTCAAACCCTGCCGCAGCCATCAGCCCAGGCTCGGTCCCCCAGCGCCGCAGGAAGGCATCGGCAAAGCTCGACCAGGCAGGGCCTTGGGCTGGTTGTTCAAGCGCCAACTGCGTCCAATCCTGGGCGGGGAGGTGACGGGAGCGGTGGGCGCTGAGAAGCCAGATCCAAGCCAAACGTCGTCCAGCAACGTCCTGCTCCTGGCGCTGTCGCAACTGGCGGACGAGATCGCCATCAGGATCGGCCGCCACCACGAGGGCATCAGGGCCCAGCCAGGCGATGTCCTGATCAAGACGTGCGAGATGCTCAGGGGAGTCGCCCGTCAGCAGCTGGACTTTCTGCTCGGTGTAGGAGAGAACTTCACCACCTAGCTCCTCGAACAGAGTGACGAAATCAATCGCCCTGTCGGCGTCGATGGAAGGATCTCGCACCACGAACACCCTCGTCCAGCCACGGCTGATGGCGCCTTCCGCCAATGCTTGCCAGTCATCACGATGGGCTGGCAGCAGGGGCCATAGGCGCGACCGACTCTCCAGCCTCTGAAGGCGGTCCAGGGAAGAGCCCCGTTGATGACCGAGAATCAGTTGAGCATCACCGGCATCCGCGAGACGGCCATAGGTGTCGAGATCAGCGGCATAGGGTGCCACCAGAAGCGGTGGGAGGATCGGGGTTCCGCTTGTTCCACGGGGAAACAACGAGGCTGGATCGGCATCGCCTGGCAGGGAGTGGAGATCAAGAGCGGGAGCGTCGGCACGGCAGGCCAGCACGGACTCTTCACCGAGCCTGAGCCCCTGAAGAAAAACCTGTTTCGCGCCCTGCAGACCGTCGGGCATCACAACCGCCACCGGGGACCGGGTCAGCCGGCTTGCTGCCATGGCCTGACACCCGAGGACACTGGCGATCACCACCGCAACGGTCTTGAGACGCAACGGAGCCGGTCGGTTCCAACGCAGACCCCGAAGACGTTGCATCAGTCCAGTTCGCTGACCACGGGAAGGATCGTCGGCAGACGGGAGCATCGGGACCATCCCAGCTGCTTCACGCTAGGGAGAGTGGTTCTCGCCGTCTGGTTTTGTGACAGGGCCTGATCCAGGCAGGAGATAGGCCAGGCCTCCGGCCGCCATGAGAGCCACACCAAGGCCGATGGCCAGAGGGCGGTTGGGACCGGCCGCCTCCGTCCACAGCGCCGTGCTGAGAAACGCCGCCCCCAGAAGAAGGCAGGGCACCATCACGACACCGGCAGCAACGCTGTTCCTCGCCATGGTCAGGTGGTGGGGGCACAGCCAGGCCTGGCCAACCCGGCAGCGACCAGGGTCGTGGTCAGATCCTGGTCCTGACCCAGGGGGGTGACGCGGGCCACGAGCGCGCCATCGACCGAACCTTCGGGCCTCAGGTTGACCCGCTGACGGCGAGGCAGGGCCTTCCTGAGAAAGTCAACGGCTGCGGTCTCATCATCAGGGGAGACATCCACACACGCGAGTTGAACGGTGTAATTCCTGTTGTGATCACCAATCTGAAGAATCGAGGAGGTGCGGACCTGAAGGACTTCAGCGGCCATGACGGGGAGGACTGCCATGGCCAGCGCCAGCACGAGCAGTCCACAGGACAAGACACCTCGGACGAGCAGGGTGGGGGATGGACGCCATCGCATCAGAGCGACGCGCCACAGGACGGACAGAAGCGGTGGTCGTGGTCGGTCACCGAGCCGCAGGCACCACAGGTTCTGGTCGCATCCATGGCCAGCTCCGGGTGAGAGGGGAGGCCCACCATCTGCGCATTGCTGCATCCCGGTGGCACCATCGGGTAACAGTTTTCGCCACGCCGAACCCGGACATCAATGAGCATCGGTCCCGGGGATGCCAGGGCCTCACGCAATCCGGACACCAGCGCATCGCGGCTGTCGATCCGGACACCCCCGACACCGAAGGATCTGGCGAGAGCGACGAAATCAGGCATCCCTGTCTGCATGTTGGATGCCGAATAACGCTCGTCGTAGAAGCTTTCCTGCCACTGACGCACCATCCCCTGCCACTGGTTGTTGACGATCACAACCTTCACCGGCAGTTGGTACTGGGCCAGGGTCCCCAGTTCCTGGATGTTCATCAGGATGCTGGCATCACCGGCCACACAGACCACGGTGCTGTCGGGGCAGGCCGCCTGGGCACCCATGGCGGCAGGCATCCCGAATCCCATGGTGCCAAGGCCTGCGCTGCTGATCCACTGACGAGGGCCATTGCGCAGATACTGGGCCGACCACATCTGGTGTTGGCCGACGTCAGTGGTGACGATCGCTCCTGCAGCCAGATCACGCAGGGCGATCAACACTTCCTGGGGATAGATCTCACCCTCCGGCTGAGGAACGGTCAAGGGATAGCGCTGCTTCCAGGTCGCGATCGTTCCAAGCCAGGTCGACGTGGAAGGTTTGAGCTCCCGTTGTCGGCTGTGATCGACGAGTTGCGCCATGCTGACTGCTAGATCACCAAGCACAGCCACATCAGCCCGGCGGGTTTTACCGATCTCAGCGGGATCGATCTCGAAGTGAATCACCTTGGCCCTGGGCGCAAAGGTGTCGAGCTTCCCGGTGACGCGATCGTCAAACCGTGCACCGACAGCAATCAGGAGATCGCACTCGGTGACGGCGAAGTTCGCGTAGGCAGTCCCGTGCATGCCGAGCATGCCGACGGACAGGGGGTCATTCTCATCGAAGGCACCCTTCCCCATCAGCGTGGTGGTGACAGGCAGTTGATGCAGACGGGCCAGCTCGGCGAGAGAGGCATGGACACCGGCAGAGATCGCCCCGCCTCCGACGTAGAGGAGCGGCCGTTGCGCGGCCTGAATCAGATCAAGGGCGGCGTCCAGAGCGGCCGGATCAGGTCTGATCGGCAGGCGGAATCCCGGGGGGACAACGGAACCGGGCTCAACGGGCACGTAATCGAACGTCTCCTGCCCGACATCCTTGGGGATGTCGATCAGGACAGGACCGGGACGGCCTGAGGCGGCAATGAAAAACGCCTGGGCCACCACGGATGCCAGGTCAGCCGGGTCGCGCACCACCCAGGAATGCTTCACGATCGGCAGGGTGATGCCGAAGATGTCGGTTTCCTGAAACGCATCGGTCCCGATCGCCGGACGGGGCACCTGACCGGTGATCACGACCATCGGTACGGAATCCATCTGGGCGGTGGCGATGCCGGTCACCAGGTTGGTGGCACCCGGTCCCGATGTGCCGAAACAGACCCCGACCCGGCCCGTGGCTCGGGCGTAGGCATCGGCCGCATGGGTGCCGGCCTGTTCATGACGAACCAGGATGTGCCGCACCCAACCCTGCGCCTCAGCGATGTGGAGGGCGTCATAGATCGGCAGGATCGCGCCGCCTGGATAACCAAAAATCGTGTCGACGCCGTGACGTCGCAGGGCGTCCATCAGGGCCTCAGCACCGGTGATCCTTTGTTTGCCGTCCTCGCGGGAGGCACCAGGGATCGTTGGCGCGGAAGTCAGGGTCACAGCGTCGTCACACAGGGCCGACCCTCAATTTAAGGGCCGACCCGCCGAGTGGAGTCAATCGAGGCTCAGAGGAGTCCCAGAGCGTGCAGTGGGCCATGGCCACTGAACACCTCCAGCAGAAATGCGGAGAATCCGAGCATGGCCAGACGACCGTTCCAGACCTCGGAACTGTTGTTCCATCCCCATTCCCACTTTTCCTGGGGGTAGAGCTTCACGGTGGTGGGAAGCTCAGCAGCCTGATCCAGGTTCACCTCAGGGCCATCAAGACTTGCGGACACCATGTCGGCCAGCCCCTTGATGAAGGGTGGGTAGGTGTCCAGGGCACGGACACGCCGGAAATTGACGACGCCTGACTCCGTGGCGAGCTCCCTGTATTCGATATCAATCTCCTCGAGCGTCTCGATGTGCTCGCTGACGAAACTGATGGGAACCACCACGAGATCGCGGGTCTTGGCTTCACCGAGAGCCTCCAGTGCCTCTTCGGTGTAGGGCTTGAGCTATTCCACGGGGCCGACCCGACTCTGATAGGCAAGGGTATGGGGATTGGAGGTTCCGAGAATTGATTTGAGCTCCTCAATGATCAGGGCAGTGCATGCCTCGATCTGCTGCTGATAGGGATCACCGGCCTCTTCCACATAGCTCTTGGGAACGCCATGGGCACTGAAGAACACGTGGGCCTCCTCTGGCACGTCGGAAGCGCGGATCTCTTCCGCAATCAGTTCGGCCATCGATCGGACGTAGCCCGGATGATCGAACCAGCTACGGATACAGCGAAGAGGAAGCTTCTGGAAGTCGGGGTCGAGGAGGCGGAGGCGCTGCAGCTCGCGGAAGCTGGATCCGCTGGTGCTGATGGAGAAATGGGGGTAAAGGGGCAGAACCACCACCTCATCAATGCCATCGGCCTTGATGTCGGCAACGGCCGACTCGGTGAAGGGGTGCCAGTAACGCATGGCCACATAAGAGGTGGCCTCGATCCCGCGTTGCCTGAGCTCACTCTGCAGTTCACGGGCCTGCTGCTCCGTGATGCGCCGCAGGGGCGAGCCTCCGCCGATCGAGCGATAGGCCTCCTGCGATTTGCTGCTGCGCAGCGTGCTGATCAACCAGGCGAGAGGCTTCTGAAGGGCCGGATTGGGGAGACGAATGATCTCCGGATCAGCGAAGAGGTTGTAGAGAAACGGGCCGACGTCCTGAATCCGTTCCGGCCCCCCGAGGTTGAGAAGAAGGACACCGACTCGGGCCATGGATAGCCGCTCGCTGAAAGGGACTTGAGCGTAACCCCCACAGACGGCATGGTGGCTGCGTCATACCGGCGGCGCCCAATGGGATCGAGCGAGGATCTGGCTGGTGCGATTTCCTCCGTGAACTCCGACCTTGAAGGTGAGGGGATTCGACTGCGGATCGAACAACGCGGCCAGCGTTTGAACCTGCGAGGCCCTCTGCCGTGTCGCACAACAGCGGAACGAACCAGAGTTCAGCGGATCAGCCTTGGGGTGCAGGCGGATCCCCAGGGTCTGCAGGAAGCCCGGCAATTGCTGCACATGGTGGACCTGCAGCTGCGGCGCGGCCAGTTCGACTGGGGCCAGTGGCGTCGCGACAGGCCCCTCCGGGATCCAGGCACAGCCCCCCCCGCCGCGGCCAAGGACCTCCACCGCCGCGAGCGGCTCAGCCATCAGGTGGAGAGTTTCGAGCAGGCCTTTTTCAGTGATCCGATGCGCCGGCGTTCCGCATCAGGAAGTCGCACCACCTGGACATCGGCCTATCGCCCCTATCTCCGGCGCCTGCTGAAAATTGCCGGGGACAACGACCGTGAACTTGATACAGAACTTTTGGCGCAGACCCTGAACAGCTACGCCGATGGCAGTCGCAGTCGTCAGCAGTGCGCCACGAGTCTGGGCGCCTTCGCCAGGCACGTGGACGTGAGCCTGCCCGAGAACTGGCGTGCCGAAGCCGCCGGATACGGCCTGCATCGCGCACGGTTCCGACACCTCCCGGGTGACACCCAGATCCTTGAAACGGTGCTGCAGATCCCGAATCCCGGCTGGCGATTCGCCTTTGGTCTGATGGCCACCTATGGATTGCGCAACCACGAGGTGTTCTTCACCGACCTGAGCGCTCTCGCGCCGGGAGGGGACAGGGTGATCCGCGTTCTGCCCACCTCGAAAACGGGCGAACATCAGGTCTGGCCGTTTCATCCCGACTGGGTTGACCGTTTCGGCCTGCTGGAGCTGGGGCTGGACCCAAAGCGACTGCCCGCCGTCTGCACCGATCTCAGGCGCACGACGCTGCAACAGGTGGGGCGCAGAGTCGCGGAGCAATTCCGGCGTTACGACCTGCCACTCACCCCCTATGACCTGCGGCATGCGTGGGCGGTCCGCACCATTCACATCGGCCTGCCAGACACTGTCGCCGCCAGGATGATGGGCCACTCCGTTGCGATCCACACGCGGACCTACCACCACTGGATCACCCGACGTGATCAGCAACAGGCGGTGGATGCAGCGTTGGCACGCCACCCGGCTTGATTCATGACGTCATTTCTGCGACCCCTCGCTTACCGCTACCGCTGGATCTACGACGCGGTCACCGCAATCTCCTCCTTGAGCGTTGGCGGTGTGGACCGTCTGCGGCGGCTGGGTGTGGATGCGTTGGGTCATCGCCTCCCACCCGCAGCCGAGGTGCTTGATCTCTGCTGCGGGAGTGGCGAAGCGGCTGCTCCATGGATTGCAGCCGGGTTCAACGTGACCGGGCTTGACGTATCACCACGGGCGCTGGATCTGGCGCAGATCCGCCATCCCCGGATGCAGCGCGTTGAGGGCCTTGCAGAGCAGCCACCCCTGGAGCCAGAACGCTTCGATGCCATTCAACTGAGTGTGGCCCTGCACGAATTTCCCCGTGACGCCAGGCAGGAGGTGCTTCAGGGATGCCTCCGACTGCTCCGTCCAGGCGGATGGCTCGTCCTTGTGGACCTGCACCCGGCGGGCGCTCTGCTGAAGATCCCCCAGCAGATTTTCTGCGCCTTGTTTGAAACCGACACGGCCACCGCCATGCTGGAGGACGATCTGCCGTCCGAGCTGCGGAGGCTCGGCTTCATCTCCGTCGACCAGGAGCTGCTGGCCGGAAACGCTCTTCAGCGGATCACCGCAGCTCGCCCCATGCGATCCGAACAACCATGACCAACAGCAACCTGGACAAGACGGCGGCTGAGCTGGGGATGGGTGGAAACCTGGCACCGGAACAGGACGATGCCGGCTACCGCAGACGGATGGAACGTCGCCAGGAGGTGCAGCGCCAGCGGGTGGAGGAACGCAACAAGGAAAAAGGTCTGGTGGTGGTGACAACGGGCCATGGCAAAGGCAAAACCACCGCTGGCCTTGGACTTGTGCTGCGAACCCTCGGCCATGGCGAGCGGGTCGCCGTGGTTCAGTTCATCAAAGGTGGCTGGGAGCCGGGGGAAGCCAGGGCCCTCAAGGCATTCGGAGACCAGGTCGCCTGGCATGCCCTCGGCGAAGGCTTCACTTGGGAGACCCAGGATCGGCAGCGTGATCAGGACCTGGTGGCCAGGGCCTGGGACACGGCGCTTGGTTACCTTCGCGATCCCGGGATCAAGCTGGTGCTTCTCGACGAGCTGAATGTGGCCCTGAAGCTCGGTTACATCGACGTGGAGACGGTGATCACAGGGCTGCGTGAGCGTCCCGAGCTTTGCCACGTGGCGGTGACCGGACGGGGAGCACCCGAAGCCCTGATCGAAGCGGCCGACCTTGTGACCGAAATGAGCCTGATCCGTCACCCCTTCCGCGAACAGGGGGTGAAGGCGCAGGCGGGGATTGAGTACTGATGTTCAGACCGGCTTGAGATCGTCCTTGAGCAGACCTGCTGCCGCGGTCAGGACCGAGAGTCCACTCACCAGCAGAGCGCGATGCACGACAGGGTCACTCCAGCAGGAGGGATCCTGACTGGCACGATCCAGGGCTGACAGCGTCAGTCGGGCCAGCACACCGCTGCGGGGTTTGCCTTCGTCTGACATGGGGCGATCCCGGTTACGCCATCAAAGCGCTTTTTGCACGGCTGACCAGACCCTCTGACGTGCTGAAAAAGGCTGCAAAGGCACTTGCTACTGTCAAAAAGATCAGGTGGATGAATGGCTTACAAGCGTGCCCTGCTCAAACTCAGCGGCGAAGCGCTGATGGGTGACCAGGGATATGGGATTGATCCGGCGATCGTCCAATCCATCGCCTCGGACGTCGCCAAGGTGATGGCTGGAGGAACGGAACTGGCGATCGTGGTCGGTGGAGGCAATATCTTCCGCGGCCTCAAGGGCTCCGCCGCCGGCATGGACAGAGCCACAGCGGACTACGTCGGAATGCTTGCGACCGTGATGAACGCCATCACCCTCCAGGACGGGCTTGAACGGGCGGGCGTGCCGACCCGGGTGCAGACCGCGATTGAGATGCAGGAAGTCGCGGAGCCCTACATCCGCCGCAAGGCCATCCGCCACCTCGAGAAGGGGCGTGTTGTGGTGTTCGGAGCTGGCTGCGGCAACCCTTTCTTCACCACTGACACCACCGCGGCCCTGCGGGCCGCCGAGATCAGCGCCGATGTGGTGTTCAAGGCCACGAAGGTGGATGGGGTCTACGACAAGGATCCCGCCAAGCACGACGACGCTGTCAAACATGAGCACCTGACCTTCCAGCAGGTCCTCAGCGGGGAACTGGCCGTCATGGACAGCACCGCCATCGCCCTCTGCAAAGACAACAACATCCCCATCGTGGTCTTCAATCTGTTTGAACCTGGCAACA
>WTHL01000079.1 GCA_011523155.1 Synechococcus sp. PL34863bin_39
GGGATTCAAGCGACTGCTCAAGACGCTGAAAAGTCGGATCGGCAGCGGTGGCACCGCCAAGGACGGCGTGATCGAACTGCAGGGCGATCAGGTGGATCTGGCCCTGGACCTTCTCACCAAGGAGGGGTATCGACCGAAACGGGCCGGAGGCTGAGGCAGGGGCCTGGGAGACAATGGCGCGACGCGACCCCGAATCCCATGACTGCATCGCCCACCTACGGCAAGCTCACTGATCAGGGCGCATCCACCAACATCGCCTGGCATCACGCATCGGTGGACCGGGCTGCCAGAGCTGAGCAGCGCGGCCATCGCAGCGCCATCCTCTGGTTCACAGGTCTCAGTGGCGCCGGCAAGAGCACCCTGGCCAATGCGGTGAACCAGGCCCTGTTCGAACGCGGTCTCGCCACGTATGTCCTGGATGGTGACAACGTTCGCCATGGCCTCTGCAAGGACCTGGGGTTCTCCGATGCAGACCGCGAGGAGAACATCCGTCGCATCGGCGAGGTGGCCAAGCTGTTCCTCGATTCGGGCGTGATCGTGCTGACCGCATTCGTGTCGCCCTTCCGAGCCGACCGCGACAAGGCCCGGGCCCTGGTGGACGAGGGTGATTTCATCGAGGTGTTCTGTGCCGCCGATCTCGGTGTGTGTGAAGAGCGGGACACGAAAGGCCTCTATGCCAAGGCACGGGCCGGCGAGATCAAGGAGTTCACGGGAATCTCCAGTCCCTATGAGGCTCCTGAAGCCCCCGAACTCTCCGTCGACACCGGGGCTGCCGCCCTGGACGCCTGTGTTGACCAGGTGATCAGCGCCCTGACAAGCCGCGGCATCATTCCGGCTCAGGGCTGACCGGCTCAGGGCTGAGCCGCGCCTGCCAGGCATCCACAAAGGTCTTGGCACAGCTGGCGACTGGCACCGCGACTAGGAGCCCGAGCAGGGATCCCAGCCCAAACAGATCTCCTGCCCGTGCTCCGATGGGCAGGACGATCAACAACCAGGCCGGTTGCAGGCCGAGCAGGTTTCCCATGAGATGGGGCTGGATCACCTGGTCCACGACCTGGCCCACAGCGATGGCGGCAGCCAGGATCTCCAGACCGGTGCGGGGATCCTGGATGGCCAACAGCGTGCTGACCGCAACGATCATCAAGGCACTGGCGTAGGGGACGAGGGTGGTGAAGCCGATCAGCACGGCGAACAGCACGCCGTAGGGGATGCCGAGCACGCTGAACACGACGATCTGCCCCACGCTGAGGATCAGGGCCAGAACCACCTGACCGGCGAAGTAGCCGCGGAAGGTGCGGGTGATTGTGTGCACAACGAGATGCTGCCAGCGCTCAGGCAGCCAGCGCACAAGCCCCTGACTGATCGACTCACCGCCCAGCAGAAAGAAGACGGCGAGCACCAGCACGATCACGGCATTGATCGTCGTGCCGAGTGTGGTGCCGAGGATGCCGAGCAGGCGCTGGCTGAACTGACTGGCCAGACGACTGAGCCCGGTAACGAGATCACTGCTGAGATCGCCGAAATCACTGGGCAGGCCCCGTTCCATCGACCAGTCCTGGACATGGTCGATCCAGGACTCAGCAGCAGCCAGCAACCCTGGAAGGGCATTGATCAACTGCACCAGCTGATTGATCAGCAACGGCACCAGCGTGATGGCCGCCAGCACCAGTGCACTGGCGGTGACCGCGGTCACCACCACAATCGCCAACCAGCGCGGAAGACCACGACCGACGAGCCAGCGGCTGGGGAGATCGAGCAGAAAGGCGATCAGCGCTGCGGTGAGGAACAGTCCCGGGAATGGGGCCAGCGGCAGCAGCAACTGCCGGCAGGCATAGAGATTCAGAGTGAACAGCGGCAGGGCCAGAGCCCAGCGCAGCCACAGGGGCCAAGTCATGCGGCGAGACACGCTGCTTCATTGTGGGCCGCACCTCAAGGCCCAGCCCCTGTCAGCGCCCCGGCATGCGATCGAGGTAAGTGCTGGCACCGAGCTCCCGGAGGCTGGCGTCCTTGCCCACCACCGTGTCGTGGAGGCTCTTGCGGTAGGCCTCCAGGCGCGCGCACAGATCAGCATCCGCGACCGAGAGGATCTGTGCCGCCAACAGCCCCGCATTCAGGCCACCCCCGATCGCCACGGTGGCCACGGGGATGCCGCCCGGCATCTGGACGATGGAGTGCAGGGAATCAACCCCCGAGAGGGCCCGGCTCTGCACAGGGACACCGATCACGGGCAGCGTGGTGAGGGCCGCCACCATCCCCGGCAGATGGGCGGCCCCCCCGGCGCCGGCGACGATCACGCCGAATCCCTGCTCACGGGCCTGCTGGGCGAACGCCACCATCTCCAGTGGGGTGCGGTGCGCCGAAAGCACACGCACCTCCACGGACACCCCCAGATCCTCGAGGGCCTGAACGGCCGGCTGCAGGGTTGGCAGATCCGAATCGCTCCCCATGATCACGGCCACACGCGGCCGTGCACTGGAAGCAGCTGAGGTGGATGGGGTCACGGCAATGACGAATCGGGCTGACTGGCAAGACTGGCATCGTCCCGCACGGACAACCGCCGGTCACCTGCCATGCGTCGGATCACCAATGTCCGCCTGCCCCGCCGTCCAGACGGCAGACCTGAAGCCCCCTCCCCCCTCTGGTCACTGGAGGTGGATCAGAACGCCCGCATTCACAGCGTCACGGCGATGCGCTCAGGCGCAACGCTTGCGGGCGAGTCCTGGCAAGGCGACTGGCTCAGCCCGATGGCTGTCGATCTGCAGATCAATGGCGGACTCGGGCTTGCGTTTCCGGAACTGACGGAGGCTGATCTGCCACAGCTGCTGCAGCTGTTGGCACGGCTCTGGGATGACGGCGTGGAGGCGATCAGCCCCACCCTGGTGACCTGCGCTGTTGCGCCTCTCCGGCAGGCCCTGGCCGTCCTGCGGCTGGCCCGTCGCGAAGCGGACGAACGGTCGCAGCACTGCCGTCTGCTGGGCGCGCACCTGGAGGGGCCGTTTCTGGCGGAGAGCCGCCGCGGTGCCCATCCTCGCGACCATCTCTGCCAACCGAGCCTGAAGGCCCTGGCCAGACGGATTCACGGATTCGAAGACGAGATTGCCCTGGTCACCCTGGCACCGGAGCTCGATGGCGCCAGCGAGGTGATTGCACGGCTGCAGGAGCTGCAGATCACGGTGGCCCTGGGTCACAGCGCTGCCGATGCTCCGCAGGCACAGGAGGCTTTTGCCCAGGGCGTGCGGATGCTCACCCATGCCTTCAACGCCATGCCAGGACTGCATCACCGCGCTCCCGGCCCCGTGGCGGAAGCCTGCCGCCATGGCGGCGTCGCCCTGGGAC
>WTHL01000023.1 GCA_011523155.1 Synechococcus sp. PL34863bin_39
GTGATCGACCATGCGGATCGTTTCGGCCTTGCCCAGCTCCATCAGCTGCGCGGGCGTGTGGGTCGAGGCGCAGCGGCGTCCCACTGTCTGCTTGTGAATGACAGTCGCAATCCCCTGGCCCGTCAAAGGCTGGATGTGCTTGTGAGATCCAACGATGGGTTTGAGATCTCAGAAATGGATTTGCGCTTGCGCGGGCCTGGTCAGGTGCTCGGTACCCGTCAATCCGGTTTGCCGGATTTAGCTCTGGCCAGCCTTGCCGATGATGGCGCTGTCCTTGATGAGGCGAGAGACGAAGCGTCTCGCCTCATCCTTCAAGACCCTGGTCTCCAGGGTCACCCTGTTCTGCGTGACTTGTTGGAAAATCAGCAGAGGAAAATGACCGCAGCCGGCCAGCTCAATTAGGCCATTCTGATTTCCACAGGATTGAGTCTTCTCTGAGACCCAACGCCCGCTTCTGTGTCATTTGATCCCATCGAATAACGCCAATCGTGCGAATGTCGTGACCCGGAGCCTTTGCGACCCTGTTGCATCGGGGCGGCACTCAGTCTTTGTAATGACAGTCTATGTAAGGCATTTGCCCTTGTTGCGTCTCAGGCAACTTTTGGATCTTCCGATTGTCTCCCTGGTTGTTTGGGTGGTCTCGTTGTAGTTGATGGCGCTCCTGTTGCGTCGGAGTGCTGTTGTGTCGTGTGAGACGCAGTCTGGGGAAAACTCGTGTTCGGTTGTGGAAATGTCTGCGATCGGGTGCGCTTTGGCACGCTTGGTGCAGATGTCCCGTGGTCCGTGCGTCGTCCCTGGAGTGATCTGCCCATCGTGGAGTGCGGTGAGCCCCTGGTATCACTGGAGCCTGGCGTGCGATGTCTGCGACCACACCCCTACGCATCCCTGGGTGCCCCCTATGGTCCGGGCGTCGATCCTTTTGTGCTGCGTCGAGGGGTGGCTGAGCGATTGATGGCTGCCGAGCAGGATCTCATCCGTCGCGACGCGTCGCTTCGTTTCGCCATCTTTGATGCCTGGCGCCCCGTTGCGGTGCAGGACTTCATGGTCCAGCATGCGATTCGTTCCGAGTGCGAGCGTCTTGGCCTTGTGCCGGAGGGTGTTGAGGACGATGCACACCACCGCCGTGCGCTGGAGCAGGTGAAGCGCAGCGTGGCGAGGTTCTGGGCACCGCCGAGTCTCGATCGGTCAACGCCACCACCCCACAGCACCGGTGCTGCTGTTGACCTCACCCTTGCCGATCGGTCCGGCTCTCTCCTCGATATGGGTGGGGAGATTGATGCCATCGGACCTGTCTCCGAGCCCGAGTTTTACGCCCGTGAGGCCGCCTCGGGTGGCAACCGGATGGCTGAGATCTACGCAAATCGCCGTCAGCTTCTGGCGGAGGTGCTCACGGCCCAGGCGTTTGTGCGCCATCCCAATGAGTGGTGGCACTTCAGCTTCGGCGATCAGCTCTGGGCCTGGTCGCGACAGCACACCCAAGCCGTCTATGGACGGATTGATCAGCCCGACTGAGGGGGTCAGGCGTTCAAAAGCTCCGCCACGGCATCGTCTCCGAGCTTGTGAACGTGGTCACCCAGCGTTCTGCGCCCGCCAGCCTCTTTCCAGCTGACCAGCAGTGGCTCGAGGGTGGTTTCCAGCTGGTCGAGGGGCATTTTCTGGAGATAGGGCTTGGCAAGGCGCTGCAGGTTGGCGCTGCCTCCGAGCCAGAGCTGGTACTGATTGACACCACTGCCCACAAGGGCGAGTTCCGCCATATAGGGGCGCGCGCAGCCATTGGGGCAGCCGGTCATGCGGATCACCATCGGTTTCTCGATTTCAAGCCGCTCCAGCTGACGATCCAGCCGCTCAAGAACGTCGGGAAGAATGCGTTCGGATTCGGTGATGGCGAGGCCGCAGGTCGGCAGTGCAGGGCAGGCGATGGCATGTCTCGCCAGGGGTGAGGGCATGTCAGGAGTCTCGACACCAATCTCGGCGAGAGCTGAGCGGATCGAGGCGCGTTGCTGGGTGCCGATGTTGCAGAGCAGCAGGTCCTGATTGGGCGTCAGGCGAATCTCCAGTTGGTAGGTCTCAACAATGCGGCGCAGCCCTTTCTTGAACGATCCCTCAAGGCGCCCGCACAACAGGGGAATTCCCACGAACCACATCCCAGCCCGATGGCGGTGCCATCCGAGGTAGTCGTGCAGCTTCGCTTTCGGTTCATTGCGCAAGGGCCGCAGCTCACCTTGGAAGTAGCTCTGGGTGAGTTCCTTGCGGAACCAGGCGATGCCCTTGTCATGGAGGAGATATTTCATCCGGGCATGGCGTCGGACCCTGCGATCACCGTGGTCCCTCTGGAGAGCGAGGACACCCTGGACGAGATCCAGAACCTGATCAGCCGCCACATAGCCGAGGGGATCGGCGATCCGGGCGAAGGTTTCCTCCTTGTTGTGGGTCCGGCCCATGCCGCCTCCCACATAGACGTTGCATCCACGGAGATCACCGGCAGCGTCGGTGAAGGCAACCAGGCCGATGTCCTGGGTCAGCAGGTCCACGGAATTGTCCCCTGGAACGGTGACAGCCACCTTGAATTTGCGGGGTAGATAGGTCTCCCCATAAAGGGGTTCCTGGGAATCACCTGAAAACACCTGGCCCTCCGCCTGACGGGAGCGCACACGCTTCACTGTTCGGCTTGGCTTGATCCGGTAGCTCAGATCTCCATCAACCCAGAGATCCAGATAGGACCCTTCGGCGGCCTCGGGGCTGAGGAGGTCGGCCACCTCGTCAGCAAGACGTCGTGCGGCTGGATATCCCCCTTTTTCAAACGGGGCTGCAGGTGCCATCACGTTGCGGTTGATGTCTCCGCAGGCGGCAAGCGTCGAGCCCATATTTCTGACGATCGTTCCGATCACCTCCTTGAGATCGGCCTTAGGCACACCGTGCATCTGGAAGGCCTGGCGTGTTGTGGCCCGCAGGGTCCCGTCGCCAAGGCGATCTGCCAACTCATCCATCGCCAGGAACAGACCCGCCGGTATTCGTCCTCCCGGGCTGCGCAGACGCAGCATCATCTGCCAGGTCTTGTCCTTCCCCTTCTCCCGCTTGTCCCGGTTGTCCTGCTGATAGCTGCCATGGAATTTCAGCAGCTGCAGCGCATCTTCCGTGAAATAAGGAAGTTCGTTCGCGAGCTCAGTGCGAAGGGGATCGCGCAGGTAACCGCTGTCGAGCTTGCGCTTTTCAGCCTTTGGAAGCGGTTCACCGCCCATCGCGAGCTTGCCGTTGCCTGCGCCCTCGGTGGTTGCTTTGGCATCGACAGTCGTCTGACTCACTGGCGGGCATCTCTCTATATCTCGAAGCT
>WTHL01000124.1 GCA_011523155.1 Synechococcus sp. PL34863bin_39
GTCCCTCCTCCGTGAATGGAACGAGCAGGGCGCCATCAACGCCGACCAAACGGGAGGCGACCACCGGCACCAGCTCCAGAAAACGATGGAGGTTGGTGAAGCTGCGCAGGGCGAACGCCAGAGATGCCAGCAGGTCCTGGTTGGTGCGCTGCTCCCGGGAGAAACTGTCGAACAGTTGCCGCAGCGAAGCCGTCGCCGTCATCGGCTGAGGGGCATTGCGCTGGTGCGGCGCGGAGTGGCGATGGGTGGATTTGCTGCTCACGGCCGGCCATGGCAGTGATCGCAAACTAGCTGTGTTGTCAGCGACCGGCCAAGAGCGCCTCGACAAACTCAAAACTGTTGAACGGACGCAGGTCGCGGATCCCCTCACCCGCACCGATGAAACGGATTGGCAGGCCAGCCTCGGACGAGACCGCAAGCGCCACCCCACCTCGGGCCGTGCCATCCAGCTTGGTGATCACCACACCGGTGAGATCGGCCGCCTTGGCGAACGCCATGGCCTGCTTGAGACCGTTCTGACCCTGACTGGCATCGAGAACCAGCAACGACTCCACCTTCGATTCGGGCGCCAGACGATCGACAATCTTTCTGATCTTCTGCAATTCCTCCATCAGGTTGTGCTTGGTCTGCAGGCGTCCTGCCGTATCGACCAGCAGAAGATCCGTCGCTTTGGAACGGGCAGCTCCGATGGCATCGAACACCACAGCTGCAGGATCGGCATTGGCCGTGGGATTGGCCACCACGGGCACATCGCTGCGCTCTCCCCAGACTTCCACCTGCTGCACCGCCGCCGCTCGGAAGGTGTCAGCTGCGGCGATCATGGCGCTGTAGCCGCTGCGGACCGCGAGATTCGCCAGTTTGCCGAGCGTGGTGGTCTTGCCGACGCCGTTGACCCCCACCATCAACCAGATATTGAGACGTCCCCGTTCGGGAGCCAGCAACTCGACACCGCTGGATTGAATCGGCGCATCGAGGAGCGTGCGGAGCTGCTCCTTCAGAAAACGGATCCCTTCGCTGGGATCCACCACCTCCTCATTCAGACGCTTGCGCAAGGCCTCCATCACCTGATCGGTGGCGAGAACACCGGCATCAGCGCGCAGAAGCAAGGCTTCGAGGTCATCCACAACCTCCGGTGTCAGCGGGTCGTCACCGAGGTTGTCCAACAGGCCGGTCACAAAACCCTGACGGGTTTTCTCGAGCCCCTGGCGCAGTCGGGACAGCCAATCGATCTCCTCGAGCGACACCTGGTCTGCCCGACGCCCCTGGGCGGCCAGCACCTCAGCAGACCAGGTGAACGTGTCGTCGAACGCACCAAGCTGTGGTTCAACAGTGTCGGGCTCGTCCGGAACCGGCGTTGACACCTCGGGTTGCGCATCAACGGCAGCCACGGGGATGGATCGCGCTTCAAGCTCCTGCCGCCTCTGATCGCGCTGGGCTGCGGCCTGCTCGAGCAGGGACAGGCCCTGGGCTTGAACCGGTGCAGACGGCGTGCTCGGTGGAGTCTCTGCCGAAGGGGTCGGCTCAGTGGGCTGTGGGGACAGGGGGGGCGAGTCGGTCGAAACGGCCGTGCTGTCCTGCTCCGGGAGACGCTCAGAACTCTCGGCTGACGCAACCTGGGGGGATGCCTGGGCAGCCTGTTGCGCCTTCAGACGGGCGTAGGCCTGTCGTGCCCACTCCAGGGGATCGTCCTCGACCACAGCCTCTTTTGTGGACGTCGACGCGTCCGTGGACGATTCGGACTCGGACAAGACGTCCTGAGCAGGTTGGGCCACCGGCGACTCCGATGGCTGCGCGTCTGCCGAAACCTGTGTGTCGGGCACATCAGGGGACGCATCCGGCGTGCCGGACTCGGAGGGACGTCGCTGAAACCAGTCGTAAACCATGAGAACCGCCGGGTCAGAACCGAATCATCAGGAGCCTGCAGAGGCCATTGCATCCTGCAAGCGCCGCAGAACGCCGTTGATCATGCGCCGGCCTTGATCATCGCTATAGCGATTGGCCAGTTCGACAGCTTCATTGCAGGCCACAGCGGAGGGGGTCTTGAGGCTGCTGAGATCGACGACGGCGAGACGAAGGATGTCGCGATCAATCCGTGGCAGGCGACTGAGGCGCCATCCCTCCATCACTCCATCCAGCCGGGCATCGATGGTCGCGCGCTGATCCATCACGAGGGTGACCCGGCGCAGGGCTCCATGGCGAACCGTCTCCTGATCGGCCAACGCCAGAAGACGTGGCAGCTCAAGGCTGCTGGACAAACCATTGAGAACCTGCTCCGCAGTCGTCAGCGAACTGCGGAGGTGCTCCCTCACAACGGGGGAACTGCCGTCACCCCCGTCCTGAAGTTCACTGTCAAGGAGATGTTGCTGCGCCTTCTCCAGCTCCGAAGCACAGGTATCCAGGGATTCACGCCAATGCTGATGCAAGGTGTCCAGGCCCTTCTGCAGCATCGACTCCAACGGCAGATCCGCACTGTCCAGAGGATCACGATCCGACAGCTGACCCAGCACCAGCAGGGCCAGCTCACGGGCTAGAGAACGGGACTGCATGGTGAAAAAGGAAAGGGGAACAGGGTCGTCAGACGCCGGAGGTGGACGATGACGGTGACACCGATGCTCGCAGCTGGGAGATCAGGCTCGCAAAGCTGCGGTTCACCGGAGCCTCTCGCTCGTCGGGATTGACGATCCCTGCGGAAATGATCGTTCTGAAGGCGTCTTCAACGGAAATCTCGAGTTCCCGCACGGAGGATTCAGGCACCAGGGTGTACCAACCCGTGGTCGGGTTCGGAGCCGTGGGGATGAACACGCTCAGCAGCGACTCCGTCAACTCGGCCTGCAGGGAAGGCCCCACCTCGCCCGTCACGAAACCGACGCTGTAAAGCCCCTCGCGGGGATATTCCACCAGGACCACTCGCCGGAAACGGCTGGAGTTGTCCCGCAGAAACGTCTCGAGCAGCTGCTTGAGGGTCTTGTAGACCGAACCGGCCAGGGGAATCCGCTGCAGGGTTCCCTCTCCAAATTCCAGCAACCAGCGGCCCACGATGTTTCGGGCCATCAGACCGATCAGAAGAATCCCCAGCAGGGGAACCGTGAGGCCGAGCGCCAGGTTGATCAGATCCTGAAGCAGTGGATTCAGGGTGATGAACGGATTGAACTGTTTCGGGATCGACGTCAGAAACGCCAGAACGAAACGACTCACCGTGGTCGCCAGCCAGATGGTGGTGGCGAGGGGAATGACCACCAGAAGACCGGCGATCAGATCGTTTTTCAGATCCTGCTGAAGCCTGGTGCCAAGTGGCAGATCAGGTCTGGGATTGGACTGGA
>WTHL01000142.1 GCA_011523155.1 Synechococcus sp. PL34863bin_39
ACTCTCAACTGGATCAGAAACCTTGCGGCATGCAACGGCCGCGTGGGCCTGTATGGCTTTTCGTATCAGGGATTCACACAGCTGGTCGCTGAGCCCGACAGCGACCCACCCGACTGCCTGGCCCCGGCGATGACGGGGCTCAACGAACGCGACCACTGGAGCTGTGAGGGCGGAGCGCATTGGTGGCATCTGGGCCTGGGCTGGGGCCTGCAGTTGGCAGGACTGCAGGCCCGGCGACGAGGCGATGCAGAGGCCTGGCGATGCATCAGGGCCTGCCTCGAGGACAACAGGCACTGCCGCGACGGTCTGTCACTCCTGCAGCGCCATGACGCCGACGGGATGGCGCTGCGGTGGCTTGAGAGCAGGGCTGACAATGACGATGCCTGGACCATTCACACCACCCCGGAGTCCTGGCTTCGCAGACCGATGCTTCTCACCGGTGGCTGGTGGGATCCGCACCTGCGCGGTGTGCTGGACCTGTATCAGCAGAGCCGTGCCGCCGGTGGAGACCCGGACCTCGTGATCGGCCCTGCGACCCATCTGCAGTGGTGGCCGGAGGCGCAGCGCCTGCATCTGAACTTCTTCCAACGCCATTTGCTGCAGGGACAAGGAGACAACAACACCCCGTCGCCACCCAATCCAGGGATGGGGACAGCAGCTCTCTGGGATCAATGCGCAGGGAGTTGGAGCGAACAGGAGATCCACGAGTGTCGAGGAGGGGACTGGCGTCTCCAGGGATCCTCTCTGGCCTGTCATGACCCCGACAACGGTCGACTCATCCCGGTGGATGCGATGTCGACAACGGCCCCGCAGCCCCAGGATGGACGGCTGGTGATCGTGCACGATCCCTGGCGGGCCGTGCCCGCGGTGGGCGGCCACCTCAGTCCCTCAGCGGGACCCTGTGATCGCAGAGCGATTGACGCACGAGGTGATGTCGCCACATTCACATCGGCACCACTGATGAGCCCCCTGAAACTGCGGGGCCGGCCGCATCTCCGCCTTGAGGCCTGGGCTGATCAGCCGGGTTTCGATCTGTGTGTGGCGCTGTCCGTGTGTCCAGCAGGAACAGCCCAGGTCAATCAACTCAGCACCGGAATCCGCCGCGTCATCGGAGATCAGTGCCGTCAGGCATCTCCCTACGACGTGGAACTGCAGGGTCTGGAGGCGCAGCTGAACGTCGGTGATCGGTTGCGTGTTTCGGTTGCAGGGGCTTGCTGGCCTGCGATCGCCATCAACCCCGGCACCGGAGATCATCGCTGCGGCCCACCAAGCATCAGCTGCAGGGTGATCAGCATCAACCTCAATCTTCTTGATGCCGGTTTGCATTTCAGCCCGTTGGTGGACGCGCCGGAATCCTGAGCCTCCGGCAAACTGACGCCATCCCAGCGACGTCATTCACGCCGTGAACACCACTGCCTGCGTTCTCGCGCTCGCGCTCAGCAGCCCGATCGCATCCCAGCTGCCTGCGATCGCCGGAGACCACCCGATGCTGGCGCAGGCAACGGCCACGCCAACCACGACCCTGACCCTTGCCGAGGCCAGTCGTGCCGCCGAAGCCCTGCTGGATGCCATCAAGCGGAAAGATGCTGAACGGGTGTTCACGAAGCTCTCAGCCCCGCTCCAGAGCACCAGCAGCGTGAAGGCCATCCAGGCCCGCATGGACCGGCGGCCGACCCTCAACACTTACAGAATCAAATCGATCTCCCCTGGCCTGGATGACACCACGGTTGAGGCCATGGCAGTCCTTGATGGTCAGCCCGAAGTGCCTCTGACGTTGGTACTGGATGACAACGGCAAAATGCTGGCCTGGAAATGGGGTGGAACCACCCTTCCTCTTGAACAGACCGCACTGAATTTTGTCCGCGATCTCGAGGCTGAACGATGGATTGCCGCCCGTTACTACCTCGACCTCGACTTTCAGCGTGAGATCAGGCCGGAAGACCTCAAGCGCAAGTGGAGCAAACTCGCCCGGGTTCTCGGCGGCGTTGAGTCGATCAAGAGCGCCATCGTCGCGAGCCAGGGAGGTGAACAGCAACTGGTGCTGGTGACGATCGAATTCGGGACCATCACGGACAACCTTTTTGTGATCTTCAACCGTGAGGGCCGGATCATCAACGTCGATTTCTCAGCTGATCTGGTCTGATCCCACCAAGTGGTTGCCATGGACAACGGAAAGCCGGGTTTTTCCGTTTAAGCTCCCGCCCAACATCGCCCGTGGTTCATGGCAGCTGCAGTCCTCGACTGGATGATTGAGGATGGTGTGCGATTGGCCGAATGCCGCCACGATCATCCTTTCGCCGTGCTCGGTCCCCATCCCTCCGACGAGGGATTCACGGTGCGTGCCTGGATGCCAGACGCCGATCAGGTCGATCTGATCGTCGGCGGTGAACGCCTCACCACCACCACACCGCACCACCCCTGGCTGTTCGAGGCCAAGGTGGCCAGGGATCCCGGCAGTGACTACCGCCTTGCCGTTCAGCGCGGAGGCATCAGCCACGAACAGCACGACCCCTGGTCCTTCCGCACCGAATGGATGGGCGCCATGGATCGCCACCTGTTCGCTGAAGGCAATCACCATCACATCTGGCGCAAGATGGGCGCCCACCTCACCGCAATCGACGGTGTGTCCGGTGTGATGTTCTGCCTCTGGGCTCCCCACGCTCGCAGTGTCAGCGTGATCGGCGACCTCAACGCCTGGGATGGACGTCATCACCCCATGCAGCAGCGCTCCGGTGGGATTTGGGAGCTGTTCATCCCCGGTGTTGAGGATGGGGCGCTCTACAAATACGAGATCCGCTCCCAGGAGGGGCATTGCTACCAGAAAGCCGATCCCTACGGGTTTCAGCACGAAGTGCGTCCTGCCACCAGTTCACTGGTGGCAGAACTGGACCGCTTCCAATGGACTGACGCCTCCTGGATGCAGGATCGCGACAGCCGCAACGCCCTGGATCAGCCCATCTCCGTGTACGAGATGCACCTGGGCAGCTGGATTCACGCGTCTGCCGAAGAGCCTTTCCTCGAAGCTGATGGCACCCCCCGTGCCCCCGTGCCCGCGGCCGATTTGAAACCGGGTGCGCGATTTCTGACCTATCCGGAACTCGCCGATCGCGTCATCCCCTACGTGAAGGAGCGGGGCTTCACGCACATCGAGCTGATGCCGATCACCGAGCATCCCTTCGATGGCTCCTGGGGCTATCAGGTGACGGGTTGGTACGCCCCCACCAGCCGCTACGGAACGCCCGATGAATTCAGGGCATTTGTAGACCGCTGCCACGCTGAAGGCATCGGCGTGATCATCGACTGGGTCCCCGGCCATT
>WTHL01000118.1 GCA_011523155.1 Synechococcus sp. PL34863bin_39
TCTCTCCAGGGCAGTGATGCGCCGCCTGCGACCGGTGCCGGGCCGATGAGCCTGGGCCCCTTGCTGTTGGGCCCCTTCCTGCTGGGCACGGTCATCCAAGGCTCTTTCCCCACGGAATCGCCCTTCCGGGTGGATCAGGTGATCGAGGCCCCGATGCTGACCGGGGGTCTGGTGGCGATGCAGCTGGCCCTCGCCTGCACGGTCACCTGGGCAGCGTGGCGGCGCAACCGGATGCTGTGGTGGGTGGCGACAGGAACCCTGCTGGGCGCCATCGCCGTGTTCGTCACCCTGGCCTGCTGGGGCACCAGTGACATTGCCAAGCTCAATTTCTATTTCGACCCTGCCCGGCTGAGCGGTCCGTCTGTGCGGGAGCTGCTCCCCTTTGAGCCGGTCTGGTGGTGGCTGGCGCCGTGGATCACGCATCTGCCCTACCGGATGGCGGCCTTCCATGGCCTGTTGGTGGCGGCTTTGGCCCTGGTGCCTGTGCTGCTGGCCCGCGCCTGGGGCCGGCCGGCCTGGGCTGGATGGTGGTCGTTGCTGCTGGTGAGCAGCCCGATGCTGCGCGGGTTTGTTCAGAACGCGCATTCGCGCCAGGCGCTGGCCGCGTTGCTGGCCATCCCGTTGCTGCTGTGGTCACTGCAGCTGATCCGCTGGCGGCCTCGCCTGATCCTCGGCGCCGCCGCGCTCGCGTTGGGGGTGCACCTCACAGCGCTGCCCACGCTCCTGCTGGCAGGCCTCCCCGCCGCCCCGGCCTTGATGCGCCGCCTGCCCGAGCGCCGGTCGTTCAGCCTGGGTGTTGGTGTGTTGGTGGTGCTCGCCGGCCTGCTGCTGATGCCTCCTTTGGTCGCGCGACTGCAGACCTATGCAGGGCTTGGGTTTTTCAGTTCCTATCCGATCAAGCCCGAGGTGGTCCGGAACGAGCTTCTGATCGTTGGCGCCATCGCCGTGGTCTGGATTCGCCAACGCCTGACCTGGCGCGGCTTCTGGCGTCAGCGCGAAGGGCTGGCCCTGGCGCTGTATCTGGTTTGTTATGCGGGAATCCAGGCCTCGCTGGTCTGGCGCTGGTGGCCCCAGGTCACCTTCCGGCTCGGGGACACCGTTGGGGTGTTCCTGCTGATCAGCCTGCTGGCCTGGCTCCGCCGCCGGCAGGCCCTGGGCCTGCTGGTGCCGTTGCTGCTGCTGAATCTGCTGGCCTGGTTCGATCGTGCCGCCTGGCCCCAGGGACTCGACTGTGGCCTGGATGATGACTTTCTCTGTGTGCCCGACCGTTGGCCCTGGTCCATTCAGTACCCAAGGCGCTGACCCCGGGGTCGGTGGTCGATCGCTTTATTGGCTGACCCAGGCAGGTCAATCCCTTCGGAATCGGTTTGTAGGTTGATTTCAGTAGCGCCTGCTGCTGACGTTGTTGGCTCGTCTTCTCCGGTCTGTCCGAAAGTCACTCAGGCCGAGTGTGACCTGGCAGCGGCTGGCCGAAATGCTGTCGTACCTGCCGTCGCGGCAGTATCGCGGGCTGTGGTTTCTGCTCGGGATCTCCACGGCGGTGGGCCTGGCCGATCTCGTTTTCGTTGGTCTGATCGCCCGTCTGGTCGGCTCCTTCAGTGGTTCCAGCCTGGTCGACAACCTGCCCTTCGTTCGGGTGTTCGGTGGCGATGCCCTGGACAGCGGCCTCTGGATCGTCGGCCTCCTCCTGGCCCTGATCTGGTTTTCGACGGCCCTGAAATTTGTTGCACGGCTGGTGGAAGCCAGGGTCAGCTCCGATGTCTGGGCCGTTCTGGGCAACCGGGTGTACGGCAATCTGATTCTTCAGTCCTACGACTATTTCAAGGACAGCAGTTCCACCAAGCTCCTGACCCGTCTGAATCGCGTCCTGAGCAAGGTGTCGGATGGGGTGGTGCTTCCACTCCTGGCCATCTGTTCGAACGCCCTGTCGGCGGGAATCCTGATCGCCGGTGTTGTGGTCGCCTTCGGCTGGATTCCCGTGGTCGTCTTCGGCCTGCTGGTGGTCTCCTACTGCCTGGCGTCCGCCTTGATCACGCCGCGCATGCGCTTTCTCACCAAGCAGCAGTTTCTCTACAACCAGCGCGTCAACGGGTTGCTGGTGGAGTCGACCAAATCAATCCGGGATGTGCACCTGCATGGTTCGGAGCAGTTCTTCATCTCCCGTTTCCGTGACATCGGGTCGGAGGGCAAGCGTTACGACCGGCTGCTGAAGATCCTCCCGGAGCTGCCCCGGTTCGTGATTGAGCCCGCCGGGGTGACGGTGCTGTTCGCGGTGGGTCTGCTGCCCCCGTTGCTGGGCGGTGGTCTCGATGAGGTCAGGAACGCCCTGCCCGCTCTGGTGGGTGTCGTGTTCGCCTCACTCCGTCTCGCCGCTCCGCTTCAGGCGGTGTTCCGGGCGGTGAACAAGCTGAGGGCCTCCCTGCCCGATCTCGACAACGCCCTGGCCCTGCTTCGTCTGGACCGCGCACGCCTGGCGGATCCGTCGCTGTTGCCGGTCACGCCCGGAGGGATCATGCCCCGGCTGACGATCAAGCTGGAGCACATCGCCTATCGCTACAGCGACACGACGGACTGGGTTCTCAATGATGTGAATCTCACCATTCCGGTCGGCGCCCGCGTCGCCCTGGTGGGGGCGTCGGGCGGCGGCAAGACCACCACGGCCCATCTGCTGCTGGGGCTGCTGCAACCCTCGCGCGGTCAGCTGCTGCTCGATGGGGTGCCCCTCACCGGTCATGAGGTGCAGGCCTGGCAGAAGTGCTGCGCGTTCGTGCCCCAGGGCATCAAGTTGCTGGATGCCAGTGTGCGCGGCAATGTCGCCTTCGGTGTTGAGGATGACGCCATCGACGAGGACCTGCTCTGGGATTGCCTCGAGATGGCTCAGCTCGCGGAGTTCGTGTCGGATCTTCCCTATGGCGCCTTCACGCGGATCGGCGAAGACGGCATGCGCCTGTCCGGAGGCCAGCGCCAGCGTCTGGCCCTCGCCCGTGCCTTCTACAAGCAGGCGCAGGTGCTGGTGCTGGATGAAGCCACCAGTGCCCTCGACAACAAAACCGAAAACGAGGTGATGGAGTCGCTGGAACTGATCGGTCGGCGCTGCACCACGATCGTGATCGCCCACCGGTTGTCCACCATCCGTTTCTGCGATCGGATCTACGAGTTCAACAACGGCAGAATCGTGGCCTCGGGCACCTATGACCAGCTCCAGCAGCGGTCCGCCAGTTTCCGCGAGCTCGTCGACCTGCAGCGGCGCTGAGGGTGGCGATGGCTGATGTTGTGCTCCTGGCAACGGCTGACTGGGACCACCCCCTCTGGACCA
>WTHL01000322.1 GCA_011523155.1 Synechococcus sp. PL34863bin_39
GGCGATGCGTGCGGCCCCGCCCCGGAAAGCAAAAGCGCAATTGGAAATGGCCAGCGTCAGTCGCCGGATCGGGAAAGTGGCGATCGAAGCGGAAAACCTGCAGGTCACCAGTGACGGCAGTCCCTCCGGTCCTCTGCTGCTGGATGACTTCACATACAGCTTCAGTCCCGAAGACCGCATCGGGATCATCGGGCCCAACGGCAGTGGAAAATCCACCCTGCTCGACCTGATCGCCGGGAGACGTCTGCCGACTGGTGGGACCCTGCAGCTCGGCGATACCGTTCATCTGGGCTACCTCGATCAACACACGGATGTGCTAGCCAGCGGTCGCGGGCTGGAACGCAAGGTGATCGAGTTCGTCGAGGAGGCGGCTTCACGCATCGATCTCGGCAACGAGCAACTGTCCGCTTCCCAGCTGCTCGAACGCTTCCTCTTTCCCCCCGCGCAGCAGCACAGCCCCATCAGCAAACTCTCGGGTGGTGAACGCAGGCGGCTGACCCTCTGTCGCCTGCTGATCCAGGCCCCGAATGTTCTCCTTCTGGATGAACCCACCAATGACCTTGATGTGCAGACCCTGAGCGTGCTGGAGGATCTTCTGGAAGACTTCCGCGGCTGTGTGGTGGTGGTGTCGCACGACCGCTATTTCCTCGATCGAACCGTCGATCGGCTGTTCCACTTCGACAACGGCAGGCTGCACCGCTTTGAAGGCAACTACAGCGAGTTTCTGGAGCACCGCCGCACACTGGAGCGCGCTGAAGAGCTCGATCGTCAGACCCGAAACAAGCTGAACGATCCAGGGGCAGTGTCTGTAGCCCCTGGGACAACGTCGTCAAAGGACTCCAGCAAACCGCGCCGCCGCAGCTTCAAGGAAACCAAGGAGCTAGAGGCACTCGACCGCGACCTGCCGGCACTGGAAGCCCGCAAGGAAGCGATCGAACAGGCCATCGGCGCTGGCGACGAGGACCTGGCGAGCCTCAGCATGGAACTGGCGACGTTGCTGGAGACATTGAGCGCAGCTGAGGAGCGCTGGCTGGAGCTCAGTGAGCTGGCACCTTGAGTCCGGACCGGCGACGGCGACGAGGATGGGCAAGTTCCGGACTTTCAGAGCGAGGAGACGGCCACTCGCAGCATGGAGGGGCCTGGGCGGAACCGATCCAGGGTTGGGGTTGCTGACGCAACTTGGCATCCTTGGCCGTTTTCATCGAAGTCGGCCGGTAATCGGGAACCGAGCGATGCAGCTGCATCTGATCACCCATCCGACGCAGGTAAAGGTCGTGAGACCAGGTCACCTCGTTGTGCTCGAACGCCTCACAGGCCGCAAGCAGGGATGGAAAACGCTGACTGACAAGCCCTGATGGAGCGCATTGCTTCCACTCCAGCACCTGCTCGAACGACAGGCCGATACGCCACTGACGCTGCTCGGAGAGATAACAGAATTCCTCCGGGCCGTTGATCCAGAACATGCGACCTTCGTCGTCCATGAAGTGACGGCCCTGGCGATGGCGGATCCGAACCATGGATGACCTCCCAGTCCCTATCCAGCTGATAGCCCCGGTCACGGCTTGCTGACAATGCACTTGGTAACGAAACGAAGTGGCATGTCCGGCAGCCTTCAATCCAGGACATGAGCCGTAAGGTGTCAGACGTTCAAGATGATCGGCTCGAGCCGCAGCTCTCATGAAATCCATCGACGAGCACATCCAGAAGGATCAATCGGAGATCGCTTCCGCGCGTGCAGAGGGCAATGACGCCAAGGTGCGTCATCTCGAAGGCGAACTCCAGGAGCTGAAGGAGTACAAGGAGCACCATCCCGGTGACTCCCATGATCCGACTCCCCTGGAGCTCTACTGCGACGCCAATCCTGACGCCGATGAGTGTCGCGTCTACGACGACTGAATCGACATGCGCCATGTCCGGCCGGCACGTGGAGCTGCCGGCCGCTTGGCGACATCAAGACAGGGGCTTGAAATCGATTTAAAGCTCCTCGTCATATTCAGCAGGACTGCTCGTCAGTCCGCACACCACGGCTTCCTGAGGCCGCATCGGCTTGACCAGGGCGATCGGACGACCGCGATGGCGCAGTGCCTCCACTTCGGCCTTGGTCTGGCAGCGGGCAATCATCTCGCCCCTTGCATCGAAACAGGTGTAGAAGGTCACGAACAGTCAACGTGGCCCCCCAGTTATCGCCACGTCCTCGGGTGGCGACAACACAGTCAAAACACCTGTTGTCAGACCCCAAGCTCAGACCAGACCGTTTGAAGCAGCGTTTCAAGACCCTGTGCCATGGCAGCGGAGATCAGAAGCACGGAGCGTCCGCTGGCCTCTTCCAGACGCTGAATCAGATCAGCGCGATCGTCTTCATCGATCAACTCGAGCTTGTTGAGCACCAGCAGACGGGGGCGCTCCGCGAGGCCTTGGCCATAGGCCTGGAGCTCCTTCTCCACCACCTGGAGATCGCCGATCGGATCCTCCGAACCGCCATCCACCATGTGGATCAGCAGGCGCGTTCTCTCGATGTGGCGAAGGAAGTCATGGCCGAGACCTGCCCCTTGGGCCGCACCAGCAATGAGTCCAGGGATATCGGCAAACACGGTTCCATCGCCGGTCGGCCTGCGCACAACTCCCAGATTGGGGACCAGAGTGGTGAAGGGGTAGTCGGCGATCTTGGGCCGGGCTGCTGACAGAACACTGATCAAGGTGCTTTTGCCGGCGTTCGGGAGCCCGATGATGCCGACCTCAGCCAGCAGCTTCAGCTCAAGCTGCAGAGGCCACTCCTCGCCGTCACGGCCCTCGGTGCATTTTTCAGGAGCACGGTTGCGATTGCTGAGGTAGTGGGCATTGCCAAGGCCTCCACGGCCACCGAAGGCAACCACCAACTGCTCTCCTCCGGTGGTGAGATCACCAAGAAGGATGCCTGTGGTCAGGTGTCTGACTTCGGTTCCACACGGCACCTTGATCACCAGATCGTCACCCGAGGCGCCGGTGCAGCGGTTGGGGCCTCCCCGTCGCCCATCCACCGCCGGGAACAGACGTTTGTATTTGAAATCCAGCAGGGTCTGAAGGTTGTCGTCCGCCTCAAGCACCACGTTGCCGCCGTGACCTCCGTCGCCACCCGAGGGACCACCGGCCGGCACATATTTCTCCCGCCGGAAAGCCACGATGCCATCACCACCTCGGCCTCCACGGACACTCACTCGGGCTTGGTCAATGAATTGCACGTCAAGCGTGGGGCAGGGCCAACCATCAACCCTAAGATCGCGGCGATCAGAGGCTCTGTCGTGGCAGGTGTTCGCTTTCAACGGCTGAGCAAAACCTTTTCCGGTCGCGGCGGCGGCGAACCGGTGGAGGTGATCCGACAGCTTGATCTGAGCATTGAGGACGGTGAATTCCTCGTTCTGGTCGGCCCTTCCGGCTGTGGCAAAAGCACCTTGCTGCGGTTGCTGGCGGGGCTCGACACGCCCACGGACGGCGACATCCAGATCGGCTCCAGGTCCGTGAGCCACCTGCGCCCAGCGCAACGTGACGTGGCGATGGTGTTCCAGAGCTATGCGCTCTACCCCCACCTGAGCGTGCGCGAGAACCTCAGTTTCGGATTGCGCCGGAGCCGGCGGCGGACCCGACGCGAGCAGATCCAGGACCAGCTGCATCGCAGCACCCGTGGCTGGCCCCAGCGACTCCGGATCAGCTCTCCGCGGGAGCGCAGCATTGAAGCGACCGTGGCGGAAGTGGCCAGAGCCCTCGAGCTGGAGTCCCTGCTGGATCGACGGCCGAAGGAGTTGTCAGGCGGCCAGAAACAACGGGTGGCTCTCGGTCGCGCCATGGCACGCAAACCCTCCGTGTTCCTGATGGACGAACCGCTCAGCAATCTGGATGCCAAGTTGCGCGCCAGCACCCGGGCACGGATCGTCTCCCTCCAGCGTGCCCTGGGGACGACAACGCTCTATGTGACCCACGACCAGGTGGAAGCGATGACCATGGGACATCGCATTGCCGTGCTGAATCAGGGTCGACTCCAGCAACTCGGCACACCGATGGAGCTGTACCGCTGGCCTTCCAATCTCTTCGTGGCCCAGTTCATCGGCAGTCCAGCGATGAATGTGCTGCCCGTCTGTGTGGCCCCGGGAGGAACGCTCATGCTCGGGGAGCGACGCCTGACACCCGCAGGACCCGTGGCTGACGCTCTGCCGGCACTGGAAGGCCGGTCGCTCACGGCCGGCATCAGGCCCGAGCATCTCCATGTCGCTCCCGCCACCAATCGCAATCTTCCCGCTGATGCGAGCCACAGCGAGATCCTGGGCAACGAACAGATCATCACCTGCAGACTGCTGGATGGTGATCATCTGGTGCAGGTGCGCGCCGACCCCGCCTTGCGAATCGATCCGGGCAGCCGTCTTCATCTGTCGGCGGATCCCGATGGCTGGCGACTTTTCGACGACAACGGTGACGCCGTTGCCTTGCCGGACCAACCCCGATGTGAAGGACCGGAACCCACGCTGCCGGAGCTTTAACGGGGCAGGATCACGCTGCAGCCCGGTCCGCCATCGGATTGCTCGGCATCCCTGACGCTCTCGACATAGGGAACGGTGCTCAGCCACTGCCGCAATCCACGCTTCAGTTTTCCGGTGCCAATTCCGTGGATGACCCAGAGAGGCCCGTTGGCGGTTCGCAGCCGCTCCTCCACAGCCGCTTCCGCCTCATGCACACGCATGCCGCGCACATCCACGGTGTTTTTGGAGGTGCGTACATCAGCGCCGCGACTGACACCGGTGCGGGAGCGCACCTGAACGGAGGCCTGCGGAGGCGAGGGCTTGCGGCCATCGAGACTCTCCACAGCCGCGAGTTCCACCATGCTGCGCATCACGCCGCAGCGCACGGTCAGCTGAAGACCGTCATCGGAGATGGCCAGAACCTCAGCCGCTTTGCCGAGAGCCAGCAGACGGATTCGGTCACCAACCTGCGGGCGCCAGTCCGGATGACGCCGCCGCTCCTGCTCCGGCTGGTGATCCGCCTGCAGACGGCGCAGGCGCTGACCGGCCTGGCGTGCCGTCTCCCCATCGGCCTTCTGATCCCGCAGACGACGGATGAGGCGACGCACTTCCTTCTGGCCATCACGGATGGAGGTTTCAAGCCGCTGACGACCCTGCTCCTGGTGGAGGGACGTCTGCTTCCGCTGCTGCTCCCAGCGACCCAGCAGTTCCTCATGAAGAAGCTCGGTGCGGGCCAGCAGGGCCGCCGCATCCTCCGCTGCCGCCTGCTGACGCTGACGTTGCTCCTCAAGCCCGCGGATCACGGCATTCACATCACTTTCGGCCTGAGGGCTGAGCAGGCTGCGGGCCTGATCGATCACCCCCGGATCAAGGCCAAGGCGAGTCGCAATCGCCAGGGCATTGCTGCGGCCCGGAATCCCCCAGAGGAGCTGATAGGTGGGCGACAGCGTTTCACTGTCAAAGGCGACGGATGCGTTTTCGAAGCGGCTGTCGCTGTACTTGAGCGCTTTCAGTTCTCCGAAGTGGGTGGTGGCAATGGTCAGCCGGGCCCGTTCGGCAAGCGTGCGCAGCAGGGCCGTCGCCAGTGCTGTGCCTTCACTGGGATCGGTTCCCGCACCCACCTCATCAAGCAGAACCAGCGCCGGGACTGGCCCCTGGGTCAAAGCATCGAGGATCTGGCCGATCCGTTTCACATGACCACTGAACGTGGACAGACTTTGTTGCAGCGACTGCTCGTCACCGATATCCGCAAGCACCTGGGCACACCAGGGCAGGGACGGCGTCCCCGTGCAGGGAAGCCAGAGCCCGGCACGGGCCATCAGGGCGGCGAGCCCGATGCTCTTGAGGGTCACCGTCTTGCCACCGGTGTTCGGGCCGGTGATCGCCACCACCCGCAGATGGTTGGAAACGGACATGCTGATGGGAACCACGCTGGCCCCCTGCTCCTTTTTCTCCTGCCAGACCAGCAGGGGATGACGAAGCTGATCAAGGTGGAAGGCCGCATCGGCCTCGGCCTCCAGCTGGGGCGGAACGCCACCCAGCCACTGTCCATAACGGGCGCGGGCCAGGCTGAGGTCGAGCTGCAGCAGCACATCTCCGAGTCTCTGCAGGGCCTGATGCTCATCCCCCACAGCCGCACTGAGCTCGGCCAGCACACGCTGTTCCTCTGCACGGATGCGGCCCTCCTGGGCGGCCAGGCGATTGCCGAGATCGATCACCACCTGCGGCTCCACGAAGACCGTGTTTCCAGAGGCTGAGCTGTCGTGGACCATGCCTTTGCAGATCCCGACGGCCCCGGCCTTGACCGCCAGGACCGGGCGGCCATGCCGTTCGGTGATCACCGTGTCCTGAAGCTGCGCTGACCAGCGCCGCATCACATCCTGCAGTCGGTCACGCCGCTGCTGTCTCAGGGTCTGCCACTGCAGTCGCAGCCCGGCAAGCGCCGGACTGGCCCGGTCAGCGACCCTGCCGCCCTCCTCCAGGGCGAATTTGAGCCGTTGCTCGAGCTCCGGAAAGGTCGCTACAGCCTGAAACAGGCCGGAGCAGAGTGGCCGAAGCTCGGGATCATCGATCTGGCGGCGCAGGCGACGGCCCGCGGCCAGTGTTTCGGCCACTGCCAAGAGCTCCTCGCCGTCCGCCGTTCCCCCCTTGCTGCAGCGCAGCAACACCGCAGCGAGGTCATGAACGCCCTGGAAGCTCAGCCCTCCCTCGAGGATGCCGTCGAGGCCCGCCAGTTCGACCGAGCGCGCCAGCCAGCTGCGACTGGTCGCGAGATCGGCCGGAAGAGCCGTGGCAAGCGCGGCGCGATACCCCGGTCGGGTGCTGGTGAAGGAGGCGAGATGGGCACACAGACGCGGCCATTCGAGCAGCTCGAGGGTGTCCTGAAGAACGGAGCCAGGGGATGAAGGCACAACAGATGGGGCGATCGGCATCAAGGCAGAGTCACCGGCCCTCGGTCTGGTTGGAGGGGATGCCTCCGGGAGGTTCGTAGAGCATCTCCAGCCAGTTGCCTTCAGGATCTCGGAGATAGAAGGAGGCGGTGCCGTCGCGGTGATCGTGGACACCTCCGACGGCGATTCCCTGCTCCTTCAGCTGCTGATGCACCACGTCCACATCGGCGCGGTTCTTGAAATGGAAGGCGAAGTGGGGACCTGCTGCTTTGTATCCGGGTCCCAGGAGAGCCAGTCCATCACGTCCGTCACCGGCTTCCAGATAGCACCAGTCGTCAGCGTTCCAGACCATGCGCATGCCGAGGCCCTGGTAGAAGGCCACGGCCCTGGCGATGTCCTGCACGCGGATGGCGACATGACCGAGACGCTGAACGGACACCATGGTGAGCAGACCGGGGGCAACCCTGCGTGGACAATCGAGTCCGAACTTACTGGTGCGACTTCAGCGTTGCGGGTGCGAAACCACACCCGCGCCATCGGCGTTGCAGAAGCTCAGTTCTGCTGCAGCCATCCAGCTGCGTCGCAGGCGTGATAAGTGAGGATCAGATCGGCACCGGCGCGCTTGAAACTGAGAAGGGTTTCCAGAACGACGGCCCGTTCATCGATCCAGCCCCGTTCAGCGGCTGCTTTCACCATCGAGTACTCACCACTGACGTTGTAGGCGGCGATGGGCAGCTCCGACTCCTCCCGCAGGCGGTGAATGATGTCGAGGTAAGCCAGTCCGGGCTTGACCATCATGATGTCGGCACCTTCCTGCTCATCCAGCTGGGCCTCGGTGATGGCCTCGCGGGCGTTGGCGGGATCCATCTGATAGGTGTCCTTGTTCGTGGGGATCGGCTTGCTGCCGGCCTCCCGGGGAGCGGAATCCAGTGCCTCGCGGAACGGTCCGTAATAGGCCGAGGAGTACTTGGCGGTGTAACTGATGATTCCGACGTGCTCGTAACCGGCGTCATCCAGGGCCTCGCGAATGGCGCCGACCCGGCCATCCATCATGTCGCTGGGGCCGATCAGATCCGCACCGGCCTCGGCCTGCATCACCGCCTGACGGCAGAGCAGCTCGATGGTTTCGTCGTTGAGAACAACACCGTCCTGGCTGACGATGCCGTCGTGACCATCGCAGGAGTAAGGGTCAAGGGCCACATCCGTCATGATCGCCATCTCGGGCAGATCCCTCTTCAGCTGGCGGATCGCACGGGGAATGAGACCATCGGGGTTGAAACACTCCGCTCCGTTCTCGGTCTTGAGGGTCTCGGAGACCTTGGGGAACAGCACCACGCAGCGGATACCGAGATCCCAGGCCCGCTTCACCTCCGCACTGAGCTGATCAAGGCTCCAGCGGAACGCTCCGGGCATGGCGCCGATCGGCTGCACATCAGCGCCCTCATGCACAAACAGGGGATAGATGAAATCAGACGGCTGGAGAACGTTCTCACGCACCATCGACCGCAGGGCTGGGGTCCGGCGCAGGCGACGCGGGCGGTAGGTGAGCTCCATCAAGGGGGCACAGTCAGGTGCCGGCGATCGTAGGCGTTGCTTCAGATCCGGGCGGACTGGAGCCAGCGGTCACGGGGGTCACTGGAACGGGCCTGCCGCAACTGCTGCAACAGGGCCTGCTCCTGGTCGCTCCAACGCTCCGGCAATTGCAGGCTGAGCGTCAGGAGCAGATCACCACGGCTGGTTCGGGACGGCCAGCCCTTGCCCTTGAGACGCAGCGTCCGGCCCGGCGACGTCCCCGCCGGGATGGTGACATCCGCCTCCCCATCTGGCGTCATCACGGTGACCGAGCCACCGAGGGCAAGCTCATCCAGGGAGACAGGCAGGTCAGCACGGAGCTGATCCGCCTCGAGGCGCCAGACGGGATGGGACTGAACCTCAAGGTTGAGGTAGAGGTCGCCGCGACGGCCCGTCCCGGGCTGCAGATTGCCCTTGCCTTTGAGACGCAGACGGGAACCATTCTTCACACCGGCAGGAATGCGCACCTGCACACGCTCATCATTGACGGAAAGCGTCCGCTCGCCACCACGGAACGCCTCCTGAAAGGAGACCTTCACTGCGGCTTCCGCATCGAGGTTCACCGGCTGACGCGGCGCAGCAGATGTGCGGGCACCTCCAGGGAAACCACCGCCTGCGAACGGACTGCCCGCGAAGCCTCCGCCAGGGAATCCCGACCCTGAGGCAAAGCCCCCGGGGAACCCACCTCCGAATCCAGGGCCGCCTGCGGCGGGACCGCCGAACCGACCAAGCAGATCATTGATGAAGTCGTCAAAGTTGCCGTAACGACCGAAGTCGACATCCACACCCGCACCGCCTGGCGCTGAGCCTCCCTGATTCCAGTACTGCCCGAACTGTTCGTAACGCCTGCGTTTCTCGGGGTCGGACAGAACCTCATAGGCCTCGCTCACCTCCTTGAACCGGGCCTCTGCCTCCGCGTTCCCAGGGTTCACATCAGGGTGGCATTCGCGGGCCAGCTTGCGAAACGCGCGTTTGATCGTGTCGGCATCAGCGCCTCGATCTACCCCAAGCACCTTGAAATAGTCGCGATAACCGGTGCCGGCCATGGCCACTCCCTGGCCCGCAGGCCCTGCTGCAATTCAGTGTCCCAGGTTCCCGCAGCTGAAGACGCCGCCCCGATGGAGGGAAGCCCGAACGTTGGCGATAGGGTCGAGGCAACGACTTCGAGATCTGGGATGGGTCACTGGGCGATCACCGCACTCAGCGCCGCACTCGCCGTCGGCGCAGGCCCCACCTTGGCCGGCCCTGGCCTCAACCCCGGAGGGTCTGAAGGCGACTCGACACCGGCACAGCGCCAGCTGGCGGAGCAACTGAACAAGGCTGGACTGAAGTATTACGGGTCCTGGCGATGCCCGGCCTGTCAGTACCAGGGGCGCCTGTTCGGGACTCCAGCCGTGGAGTCGCTCCCCTATGTGGAATGCGCCCGGCCGCAGAGCCTGCCTGCGCAGCACCAGGCCTGCCTGGACGCCCGGATCATGGGCTTCCCCACCTGGATCCATCCCTCGGGGGAACGGCGTGTGGGGGTTCAGTCCCTTGATGAACTTCGCGACTGGGTTGCCACCCCCTGATCGGAACCTGTTGGTCGCCAAGCGATGACCTGGTGCGGACAACCATGGCGCTCCATTCACAATGAAGTAGCAACGGCCTGCGGCATGCCAGCCCCACAACGGCGTCAGCTCATTCACGGCTGGACCCTGCAGCATTGGCGTGGCGACCTGCTGGGGGGCATCACTGCCGCTGTCGTCGCTCTGCCCCTGGCTCTTGCCTTCGGGAATGCCGCCCTCGGGCCCGGCGGAGCGATCTACGGCCTATACGGCGCGATCGTCACCGGCTTTCTGGCAGCCCTTCTGGGTGGCACCCCCGCCCAGGTCAGTGGACCGACCGGACCGATGAGCGTGACGGTCGCCGGGGTGGTGAGCAGCCTCGTGGCGGTCGGCGTCGACGAGCGGCTCGGCAATGGAAACCTGCTGCCACTGGTGATGGCGGCCGTGGTGTGCGGAGGCCTGTTCCAGGTTCTGTTCGGCCTGCTGAAGCTCGGGCGCTACATCACGATGGTGCCCTACTCCGTGGTCTCCGGTTTCATGTCGGGGATCGGGGTGATCATCCTCTTGATCCAGATCGGCCCCCTGCTTGGGATTCCGTCGTCTGGGGGCGTGGTCCATTCGCTGGCTGATGTCTTCAGCGGCTTCAGGCCGCACCCAGGGGCCCTGGCCATTGGCCTGATGACCTTGGCTGTGGTGTTTCTCACCCCGAAACGGCTCAGCCAGGTCATCCCATCGCCACTGCTGGCCCTGGTGCTGATCACCCCACTGTCGTTCGCCCTGTTCAGTGATGAACGGCTGAGCAGCCTCGGATGGACCCCTTTGCCTCGCATCGGAACGATCCCGGCAGGTGGATTGCGTCTGGTGATGCCTGACTGGGGACAGCATCTGCCGCTGCTGCTCCGGGCCGGCGTGGTGCTGGCCCTGCTTGGCTCGATCGACTCCCTGCTCACCTCCCTCGTGGCCGACAACATCGGCCAGAGCCGTCATCACTCCAACCGCGAACTCGTGGGTCAGGGACTTGGCAACACGATGGCAGGGCTGATGGGAGGGCTTCCCGGCGCGGGCGCGACCATGCGCACCGTGATCAACATCAAATCGGGCGGCCGCACCCCTCTCGCGGGGATGACGCATTCCGTGGTGCTGCTGGTGCTGCTGCTTGGAGCAGGCCCCCTGGCCGAAGGGATTCCAACCGCCCTGCTGGCAGGGATTCTGATCAAAGTGGGGCTGGACATCATCGACTGGGGGTTTCTCCGCAGGGCTCACCGCCTCTCACTCAAAACGGCCCTGGTGATGTGGGGAGTGCTGTTGCTGACCGTGTTCTGGGATCTGATCGGCGCTGTTCTGATCGGGATGTTCGTGGCCAACCTGCTGACGATCGAATCGCTCACGGCCCACCAGCTGGCCGGCATGGGAAGTCCCGACCGTGACGCCCTGCCTGTCAGGGAACAGCAGCTGCTCGATCAGTGCGGCGATGCCGTGATGCTGTTCTCGCTGCAGGGGCCACTCAGCTTCGGGGCCGCGAAGGGCATCAGCGAAAGGATGACGCTGGTTCGTCAATACCGGGTGTTGATCCTGGATATCCGCGGAGTTCCGCATCTCGGCGTGACGGCCACCCTGGCCATCGAGCGCATCGCCGAGGAAGCCAAGAGCAATCACAGGAAGCTCCTGGTGGCTGGAGCCAAGGGCAAAGTGCGGGAACGCCTGCAGCAATTCGGGATCGAGGGCCTTTGCGAGAGCCGCCATGAGGCACTGACCTGTGCCAGCACCTGGCTGGCAGAGCTGAACTGATCAGCCGATCGCCAGGGAACATTCAGCCCCTTTTCAGCTGGTCCTCGGGGGACGCAAAGCTCTGATGACCCGACAAGGCGGAGCCTGGGATCAGCAAGCCCACACCCATGAACCGACTGCACGAAGGCCTGATTGCGCTCCTCATGGGTGGCGTTCTTCTCACCCCGGTGCTGCTGGTAACGACATTGCTGCCGAACCCGCACGCACCGGTTGCCTCTGTGGCGCACCAGCACTGACAAGACAAATTGAAAAGCCGATGTGATTCAACGCACAGCAGAACCGATGCGATCGAGCTGAAATCGAGCGTCCCACGGTTTGTTCCGATGCCGACAGCTCCCTGGAGACCCGCCCAGGACATCATGATTTGCCTTTGCCTTCAAAGCCTGCTGATTGGAGGTTTTCACCTGGGACAACAGATCGCTGAGTCACCCACAACTGTCCAACACCCCTGGGACGAGGGCCGGCCGGCGGCTCTCTAGGCTGGCTGTTCCCCGACACAGTTCCGTGAATCCCAAACAGGTTGGGGCCTTGAGGCGGGCCGGAATCTATTTCGTTGTCGGATACGGCGGACTTGCCGTGATTAACAACAGCGGGATCGAACCCGATCAGATGTGGATTGCCTATCTACCACTTTTCGTGTTGGTTTATCTGTTCGCCCGCTGGGCGGATGCCAAAATCGCATCCCGTGGCGAAAACAAAAAGCCTTGAAACCCGAAAGCCCGAGGTCTTCAGAGGCGAAGGAACTTAAATATTAATGATTAATGAAATGGCTGTGAGCCTCGACTAACAGGACAAATAAAGTTTGACTTAGGAACGAATCAAACCGAACAGAGGATTCAAGGGGAGGTCGCAAACCACGACGTTGTCAGGCCGTCAATC
>WTHL01000092.1 GCA_011523155.1 Synechococcus sp. PL34863bin_39
CCCTTCGATCTGTCGATGGATTGGGGCCTGCCGGAGTGTCGCGGCGGACTGACGGCCTCACCATGCAGGCCCGTGTCAGATGCCTTGCACAGGACCCTGGCTCACCCTTCATCGCCACAGGTGCTGATTGGTTGCGGGGGGCTTGGCCTACCGCTGAACCGCTGCCTGTTTGATCAATGGCCCCGGCATCGCTTTCTTCTGCCCTGCCCCGCCCGTCGCGTCGACGCTGACGCCCTGGCGTCCATTCCCAACGTTCTTGTGTTGCCCCCGGATGTGCGCCCTGTCGATGTCATGCCCTACTGCGACCGTCTGATCGGCAAGCCTGGATTCAGCACGTTCTGTGAAGCGTTGACAGCAGGACTGGGCCTCCATGTCGTCGAGCGCTCCGGTTTCGCCGAAGCCCAGGCTCTGAGCCGTGGTCTTCAGGCCCACGGGCGTCATCGGTTGCTGACGCGGGAGGCCTTTGACACGGGGCGCTGGGATCTCGACCTGCCCCTGCTCGGTTCCACCCATCCGGCGCTCCCCGTGAATGGTGCCGACGAGGCCGCGAGGGCCATCGCGAGCGTCGCAGCAACGGTGCCAGGCTTCAGTATCGACTGATCAGTTCTGCTTATGCCATGCCCGTGCAAGTGATCAATCCGCTCGATCGCAAGCCTGATCTGCCGCGACGGTGGTGGAGAACAGGGGAGAACGGCTCAGCTGGAGTGAGACGATCGCCCCACTGTCCCTTGGATGGCCAGCTTGTTTGGAATTTCAGGGAATGTTCCGCCATGGTCACTTGTTGTGCCCTATTCCCGGTTCTGATCGTCTGGTCTTGACAACGCCCCTGTGGCTTTCGGATTCGGTGTTCTTTGAATTCTCTGTATGACGTCCCTTGCCCCGTCCGTTTCGCGTCTGTCCGCAGCGGTCGTAGCAAGCGTCCTACCTCTGCTCACCCTCAACCCGGTGCAGGGGACCACGGTCAGCTTTCCTTCGCTCGACAGTTCGGCCAGATCCCTGCTCGTTCAACTCCCTGAGGAGAAGCCGACACGCGGCCTTCCTTACATCATCACGCCGGAGCGTCGCGCCCTGCTCAACACCATCCGTTTCGCCGAAGGCACCTGGAAAGGGGGCCATGATCTCGGCTATCGGGTGATGTTTGGCGGTGGACTGATGCCGTCACTCGATCGCCATCCCAACCGCGTGGTGTATTCCTCGCGCTACGCCAGTGCTGCTGCCGGCGCCTATCAATTCATGCCATTCACTTGGAAGATGGTGCAGCGCAGTATCGGAGTGCGTGATTTCGGACCTGAAGCGCAGGACCAGGGCGCCATTTTTCTGATTCAACGCAGGAAGGCCCTGCCTCTCGCCGACAGCGGTGTGATGACGCCGACATTGGCGGCCCGTCTGGCGCCTGAATGGGCATCGTTTCCGACGCTTCGCGGTGTCAGCTACTACGGCCAGCCGGTGAAGCGCTTCGACCGTCTTCAACGCTTCTATAACTTCAGCCTCACCCAATTAAGGCGGGTGAGGGATCAGCGACGCGCTGCGCTTTCGGTACGACCGGGGGGACAACGTCCGTTTGAGCATCCCGGTGCTCCTCCCTGTCCTCCTCCCACGATTCTCTGCGGCTTCTGAACCCAGGGGTCTGGGTCAGGCTGATCATCGTCAGTCCTGCTCCGCTTCGCGCAGTTTGCGTCCCACCGTGGCCTGGGCGATCAGGTAGGCAGCAACGGCCGCTCCGATGAATCCGAGGGCGTTGCGGAGCAGGGGAAGCAGATCACTGGTGCGTGTCACCACCGGAGCGACACCGAAGACACCGAACAACATCACCCACAGCGGTGAGAGCAGCAGCAGCCATGACCAGGCCACAACATCTCCCTGCTTGCGGGGATAGCTTGCGAATCCAGCGATCAGTCCTCCCAGCACTGAGGTGGTGAGCGTCCACAACCACTGTTCAGTCGGAAGACCCGGCACCACCTGACAGCCACCTCGGTCAAGGCAGAGTTCCACCGCATCGAGCGCCGCGGTGATTGCTCC
This sequence comes from Synechococcus sp. PL34863bin_39, assembly GCA_011523155.1. The sequence goes on from WTHL01000092.1 coordinate 2,020, forward strand.
ATCCTCTCCGTTGTCACGCACGTAGAACTGATTGCCGTAGCGGGTCTGGAGTTCCACCCACCAGGTCCGCGGCATCAGGGCGAACAACGCGTCCCCCACGTTGAAGTTGAGCAGGTTGCCGCCACGGGGGTCCGCGATCAGCAGCAGGCTGCGCTCGTCGAGGCCCCAGAACTCCTTCACGGCCAGTCCAGGCGTGCGTTCGTACTGGGTGAGAACCCTCAGCTTCCAACCGGTGCGGTCCTCGAACTGGGTGAGTTGTGTTTCCAGTTCGGCCCGTTGGCGATCACTCAGGGCACGCGCCAGATCGATCACGGGGGTGGGATGGTCGGGCAGCAGCTCCGGGTTGTCGCTGGCGACTGCCGGCTGCCCGCCGATCAGCAGCACAACAAGGGACAGCATCGCGATGATGGCGCGAAATCCGCGATGTGCTCCCATGGCCCCTGTGCAGTGATCGGCATTCTCTCGAATGAATCGACCCGGTGTGCCTTGTCCCCCCTGGATGGTCACGCGCTTTGAGGCCCGACAAGGTCTGATGTCCTTCCGGGAGTTCATGGATCTGGCACTCCATGACCCTGAGCATGGTGCTTACGGTGCGGGTGTCCTCGAGGTCGGCCGCGATGGTGACTTCGTCACGTCGCCCTCGATGGGACGTGACTTTGCGGCCCTGCTGGCCGTCCAGGTGTGTCAGTGGCTGGATCAGCTGCATGCGCAACGTCCAGACCAGATCTTGACGCTGGTGGAGGTGGGCCCCGGTGAAGGAGATCTTGCCGCCGATCTGATCACTGAGATCGAGCGCCTGGCACCACCCTGGCTTGCCCTTCTGCGGCTGGCCTTGGTTGAACGCAATCCAGGAATGGCTGAACGTCAGCGCCGGCGTCTGGCGGCGACGCGCTGGTGTTGCCCGCTGCAATGGACGTCACTGGAGGACCTGGCCGTCGCACCCGTCCATGGTGTGGTGCTGGCCCACGAACTCCTGGACGCTTTTCCTGTCGAGCGTCTGGTGATGCGCGACGGTGCAATGCATCAGTGCGTTGTTCAGCTTCACACCCCCTCTGGGCAGGCCCCTGAACTGCGCTGGGGTGAACGCGCGCTACCTGAGGCACTCCACCACCAGCTGCGTTGGGCTGCGCGTGCCTGCGCGATCACCTTGCCGCCGCTGGATGCCCCAGAGGGGTGGACGACGGAATGGCACACGGAAGTGCGCCCCTGGTTGGAGGGTGCTGCTGCCGCCGTCGCCTCGGGAGTGATGCTGGTGATCGATTACGCCCATACTGC
>WTHL01000162.1 GCA_011523155.1 Synechococcus sp. PL34863bin_39
GAATGGTGCGGGCCCGGGTGGGACCGATTCCGTAGATGTAGGTGAGGGCGACTTCAACCCGCTTGTCGCGGGGAATGTCAACACCAGCAATCCTTGCCACTGAGCAAACAATCGAGGGGGGACAGGTGCCGCCAGAGGGCGGCGATGAGGCGATGGGTCAGCGGTCAGCTGGCCCGCAGCTGGGGATCAGCCCTGGCGCTGCTTGTGCTTGGGGTTGGTGCAGATGACCATGACCCGGCCGTGACGGCGAATCACACGGCACTTCTCGCACATTTTCTTGACCGAGGCGCGCACCTTCATGGGGTGTGGCTCTCCAAAATTCCAAACAACTACCTTACCACAGGGGGGTTGTCATGCCTTTGTCAAGGCTTGTTCGATCCTGGTGGTGATCTCCTCGACGCTTCCCAGCGCATTCACGGAAATCAGCAGGTTCTGTTGCCGGTAATAGTCGATCAACGGTGCTGTCTTGTCGCGGTACACCTCGAGGCGATGGCGGATGACCTCGGCGTTGTCGTCGTCTCTGCCCCGGTTGAGCATCCGTTCCATCAGAACGGCGTCATCCAGTTCCAGCAGGACAACCGCCTCCAGTGGTTGGCCGATGTCCTGAAGCAGGGGCTCGAGTGCTTCGGCCTGGGTGACGTTGCGGGGAAAACCGTCGAGCAGCCAGCCGTCATCGGCCAGGGCGCCGAGCTGTCCCTTCACGATCGCAAGCACCAGGGCGTCACTGACCAGTTCGCCCCGGTTCATCACGTCCTGCGCTTCTTTGCCCAGGGCGCTGCCGGCCGCCACCTCGGCCCGCAGCAGATCCCCTGTCGAGAGGTGCTTCATGCCGTGCTGACTGCAGAGTCGGGCGGCCTGGGTGCCTTTGCCGGCGCCGGGGGGGCCGAGGAAAAGGAGGCGTTTCTTCATGGGTTCAGAGTTAAAAAGAGAAGTGGCACGTAAGCGTGTCTCTGGCGTTACGTTCGCGTGCTGTCTGGGCCTGTCGGGTCCCCCTTACTGGCGAACCATCCCCTCATAGCGTTGAGACACCACGTAGGTCTTGACCTGTTTGGCGGTCTCGATCGCCACACCGACGAGAATCAGCAGGGAGGTGGATCCCAGGCCGCCGAGCTTGACGGTGCTGCTCAGTTCGATCAGCGAGGGAACGATCACCACGGCCCCCAGAAACAGGCCGCCCAGAAGGGTGAGTCTGGCTTGCACGCCGGCGATGTAGTTCGCTGTTGCCGTGCCTGGCCGGACACCGGGAATGGCCACCCCTCCGCGCTTGAGGTTGCTGGCGATGTCGGTGGGGTTGAGGGTCAGCGATGCGTAGAAGTACGAGAACGCCAGGATCAGGCCGAAATAGAGCACGTAATAGGGCCAGTTGCCGGGCTGAATCGATCCGACGGCCCTCGACAGCCACTCCTGCTTCGCGAACTGGGCGATGGTGGCGGGGAGAAAGAGCATGGCCGAGGCAAAGATGATCGGCATCACGCCACCGGCGTTGAGCTTCATCGGTAGATAGCTCTGGCGACTCGGCAGCGTTCCCGTGCCACCCACCTGGCGCTTGGCGCTCACGATCGGCAGCCTCCGGGATGCCTCCTGGACGAAGACGATGCCAACGATCGTGGCGAGAAACACCAAGGTGATCTTCACCAGATCAAGAACGGTGCCGCGGTCTCCGGTCTGGGCCTGGGTCACTGCGCCACCGACAGTCTGGGGAAGGGTTGCGACGATGTTCAGGAAGATCACCAGGGAGGCCCCCTGGCCGATCCCCCGCTCGGTGATCACTTCGCTGATCCACATCACCACCATCGACCCGGTGACCAGGGCCAGAGAGGTCTGGATCACAAAGACAAGATCGCTGACCCCTTCGGTGGAGAACTGGCGAAGAATCAGCGAGAACACAACGCTCTGGATCAGGCCCCAGCCCAGAGCGACGTAGCGGGTGATCTGAGCGATCTTCCGTCTGCCGGCCTCGCCTTCGTTTTTCTGCAGATCCTCCAGTTGCGGCACTGCCGCCGTCAGCAGCTGCAGGATGATTGAGGCATTGATGAAGGGGAGAATCCCGAGGGCGAAGATTCCCAGACTCGAGACCCCACCTCCCGTGAAGATGTCAAGAAAGCCGAGCAACTGGTTCCCACCTTCCAGGAATTGCTGGAACTGTCCCCTGTCGATGCCAGGCATCGGGATGTAGATCCCAAGGCGCACCAGCAGCAGGAGGCCAATGGTGGTGAGAATGCGGCCCCGCAGCTCAGGGTTGGTCACCACCTGGGTGATCACTTCTCCGGCGCTGGGGTTACGTCCCCGACTGACGAGCATGGATGAGAAAGGAGGAAGGGGCTACCAAAAAGCCGTCCGATGACCGAAGTCATGCGGACGGCTCAGACCATAGATCCGCCAGTGCGGATCAGGATGACACTCAGTCGAGCTGTTCGCAGCTACCACCGGCTGCTTCGATCTTGGCGCGGGCCGATGCCGTGAACGCTGCCGCCTGAACGGTCAGCTTCACTTTCAGTTCACCGTTGCCGAGCACCTTGAGAGGGTGCTTCGGACTGGTGACCACACCGTCCTTGACGAGGGAGTCGAGATTGACGGTGCTGCCGGCCTTCAGGTCGTTGAGGGCCGAGACATTCACCACCGTGAAGAACTTGGGGTTCACGAGTGGGAAATGCTTGAGCTTGGGAACCCGGCGATACAGAGGCATCTGACCACCCTCGAAACCGGGGCGGGTCGGACGACCGGAGCGGGATTTTTGGCCACGCATGCCGAAACCGCAGCTTGCACCTTGACCGGCGGCAATGCCACGGCCCTTGCGCAGTTTGCGGCGGCGGGCGCCTTTGTTGGCTTTGAGGGAATCGAGACGAAGGGTCATGGGGAATCAGGAATAGATCTGCTCGAGGGAGATCCCCCGTTCCTTGGCGGTGTCCTTGTGAGTGCGGAGCTCGGACAGGGCCACCATGGCTGCACGGGCGTTGTTCAGGGGCGTTTTGCTCCCGAGGCGCTTGGCAAGCACGTTCTTGATGCCGGCCAGTTCCAGCACCGTGCGAATGGATCCACCCGCGATCACACCGGTACCCGGCGCTGCGGGACGGATCAGCACGCTGGCAGCCCCGTCGCGGCCGTTGGACAGGGTGGGAATCGAGTTGTGGCGAGTCAGGGGCACCTTGACCAGGTGCTTTTTCCCGTCGGCAACGCCTTTGCGCACCGCACCGATGACGTCACCGGCCTTGCCGACGCCGACGCCGACCTGGCCTTTCTCGTTGCCAACGACAACGATGGCTCGGAAGCTCATCTTCTTACCGCCCTTGA
>WTHL01000305.1 GCA_011523155.1 Synechococcus sp. PL34863bin_39
TGCTGTCCTTGTAGGCCTTGCCGGGCTTGAAGGGCTTGTTGTCCGCCATGGCAATCGGATCCTGGAAGCCGGCCTCGAACCCCGACAGATCGCCGAGATCAGCCGGCGCAGGAATGGGAATCTTGCCGCCGAGCTCCTTGGAATTCGCTGTCACGGTGCCGAGGATGACCACACGGCGGGAGGGGTGCTGCGAACGCTTCAGGGTGTCCAGAAGCAGCTGGATCAGGAGGAAATGACCGAAATGGTTGGTGGCCATGGACACCTCGTAACCCTGAGGGGAACGCTCCGGTTGCTTGAGGCGGGGCTTGTAGACAGCGGCGTTGCAGACCAGGGCATCGATGCCGTCAAGCGAATCGACCGCACGCTTGATGCTGTCGAAATCGCTGAGATCCATCTGCACGTGGCGGAGCCTCTCCTTGGGGATCTCAAGCGCATCGGCCGCTCCGGCAGCACGCTGGGGCGACCTGTTCGCGGTCACCACAGTCCATCCCTGGGACACCAGAGCTTTCACCGTGTTCAGACCCACACCGGATGTGGTGCCAGTCACCAGTGCAACGCCGGGAGTGCCGGTCATCAGGCCATCTCAAGTAGGCGTCAGTATGCCCTGATCAGGCCCAAGGCCAGGCCTGGGGTCACGAAACTCAGCGCCAGATGACGCGAAGTCGATTGGGGGCGATCCATTGATCCTGCTCACCCATGAGCCGCCTGTCACCGCCCAGGGTGAAAAGGCGGTCGAAGCGTTGCTGGAGGCGCTTCAGCTTTCCGGTTTCGACATCAACAACGGCCGCCAGTTCACCGTGGCGATCCAGTCGTTCCTGGTAAGCGAAGGCAAGCTTCACGAGGCTCACGCCGCCCAAAGCAACCAACCCCAGCTTCAGGGAGAGCGCCAGAGCACTGCAGAAACGCTCGCGGCGTTCTGCCTGCAACTGGAGTTCAGCCGCCAGCGTGGCCGCATCTGCAACCTGTGGCTGCCGGAGCTGACGCGACGGAACGGAGCGGATCCTGGCCGAGGTTGAGCGCCGGTGAGGCGATTGTCTCCGCGATGCTGGGGCAGCAAAGGTGGTGGGCAAGGGATCAGCTGCGATAGCCGTTTGTAACGCAGTGAACAACCCTTGCCAAGGGGAGGTGAGCTCCCCTCTGCGTGGGTCAGGCCTTGTAAAGGCTGACGCAGAGACGAACGGCCAGAACGCCCGCATGAGCAGCCACCACGAGGGCGATGAAAATCTCGGACTGGGTGATTGCGGTAGCCATGGGAATCCCTGGAAACCGTCTCATTCTTCCTGTCCGGCGCGGCTGGGCGCCATCATTCGCAAAGGCCTGTCACACCACCATGACCGTCGGACGACCCGACCCCCTGATCCACATCGATGCCCGGGCGATCAGGGAACTCGATCTCGGGCCGCTGAGGCCGTGGCTGGATCTGCCACTCGAGGAGCAGCTCAACGGTGGGGCGGTGCTGGAACTGAACTACCAGTGGCCTCGGGAGGCGGACGACCCAAGGGAACTCAGCGAATGCGCCGAACCTCGGTTGTGGGCGCTTCGCGCCGATGCCCAGCATCCATGGCTCCCTCTTCTTCTCGATCGCTCCGGCGGCAGCCTGGCTCAGCACGTGGCCATGCTGGTCCCCCATGACTTCAGCCCCAGTGAGGGGATTCGCTTCGATCCGCAGGCCCTCGAACTGTGGATCACCCAGCGGTTGATGCTCCTTGATCACCTGGGGAAAGCACGCAACATCTCGGCACGGGGGAACCTCTCCCAGATGGCCGAGATGCTGGGGTTCGAACTGGACACGGGCTTCTGGTCCATGCTCGACCGTCACCCCTGATCAGCGACTCCAGCAGGCTCGATTTCTAAATTGAGGAACGGGATCACGTCGCTGGATGGAGATCAACATCTGGATGGCGGTTGGCTTCCTGCTGGCGGCCTATGCAGCGGTGGCCAACGATTCTCTCCAGACCCTGGGGACGTACCTCACGTCCAGCAGGACACGAACCCCCAGAGCCATCCAGATGGTGTTCCTGTGCGCGGTGACCCTGACGGTCCTGATGGTGGGCTGGAGGGTCAACGGCGGCGATCTTGCCTGGGGCCGACTGGAGCCGTTCGCTGTTCCCGATCCGTTCACCTGGGTGTACGTGATCCCTCCGATCATCGTGCTGGTGCTCACCGCCTGGGGGGCTCCGGTGAGCACCTCGTTTCTTGTGCTCACCGCATTCGCGCCGGAGACCATCCCGCGGCTGCTTGAGCACTCCCTCTCGGGCTATCTGCTGGCGTTCGGGATGGGCTTGAGCGCCTGGGGACTTGGTTTCTGGATGCTGGAGCGATGGGTCTTCAGAACCCTTGAACACCATGAGGAACCGAGCCGGATCTGGCCTTCGCTCCAGTGGATGTCCACAGGTTTTCTCTGGAGCATGTGGTTGATCCAGGACCTGGCAAATCTCTTCGTGTTCCTTCCGCGCCAGCTGGGTCTGGGGCCGATGCTGCTCTGCAGCGGCAGTCTCTGCCTGGGGCTCTGCGTCCTGGTCGCCATCGGTGGTGGGCCGATCCAGGCAGTGCTGCGCTCCAAGACGAACGCGTCGGATCCCAGATCAGCAACGGTGATTGATTGCATGTTTGGCGTCTGCCTGTTCTGCAAGGCAGTTCTGAGTCCATTCCCCCTCAGCACCACCTGGGTGTTCCTCGGGCTTCTGGGCGGCCGGGAGGCGGCCCTGAGGCTGAGGGAACGACAGGTCAACGAGGTGTTCACCAACCGCGCAGGCGGGAGCCTCAAGGACATCCTCGGCGCCGACCTCGCCAAGGCCTCGATCGGACTGATGGTGAGTGTTCTGGTCGCCCTCGGCATCCAGCCACTGATCGCGTGGTCAGCAGGGTGAAGCCGAGGTCAAGGCATCTGCAGGGCCAACTGCAGGGCCCGGCGACCACTGTCCAGAGCCAGGAGCAAGGCAAGCGCCCGCAGCAGCGTGGCAAGCAGCCCCGGCCGCACATGGTCCAGTCTTGACGCGCTCCACTGAGCAGCAACCGCAGCTGTACCGCCCAGCAGCAACCCCATGGAAGGCTGCCCCCGACCCTCCACCAGGAACTGGAGCGATGCGGCGCTTGCTGAACAGGCCACGGCGAGGGAGCTGAAGCGGATGGCAAGACGGATCGGAACCGACAGGGTTCTGACCATCAGCGGCACCATCACCAGACCGCCTCCCAGCCCCAGAAGCCCTCCCGCCAGGCCTGCCACCACCCCAACACCACCGAGCCCGAGGAGCGGCAGCGGAGCCACTGCATCC
>WTHL01000158.1 GCA_011523155.1 Synechococcus sp. PL34863bin_39
GTTCAGGCCTGGTTGGTGTGCTTGTGGGTCGCTGGCTCTCAACCATTCTTCCGCCTGAGCGTCTTGAACTGATGGCCGGAGTGCTGATGGTGGGCCTGGGACTCTGGCTTGGTGCTCAGGCGCTGCATTCCCTCTTCGACTGGTCGTTCTGACGCCACTGGCCCATGGACATCGCTCTGCTTCTTTCCACGTTCTTCACCGTGTTTCTTGCCGAACTCGGCGACAAGACACAACTGGCCACTGTCGCCATCAGCGGAACCTCAAACCGACCGCTGGCCGTCTTCATCGGATCATCGAGTGCACTGGTCATTGCCAGCCTGATCGGGGCACTGGCGGGTGGATCCATGGCCAATGTGGTGCCTGCCGATCTTCTCCAACTGATGGCATCCACCGGGTTTCTCGTGATCGGCATCCGTCTGCTGTGGCCGATGCTGAAACAACCCCAGCCGATCGATCGCAGCGACGACGGCGGCAGCTAGCTGCGGATGGGCAATTAAAGTTGTTGAACGCCAGGGATGCGTTGCATCCGCCCTCCAAAGGAGCACAGAAGCAGTCCTGACGGTGATCAAACCCCCGGTCCTGAAGACCGGTCCGCTCGAAACCAACGATGAAGTTCTCGGTCGCCGACCTCCTCGACCATCTCCCCGCGTCCGGAAGCCTTGAAACCGGAAAGCTTCAGAAGATCCTCAAGCTCAGCAACCGCAGTGACAAGGACGGCTTGTCTCTGGCACTTCAGAGCCTGGAAAAACTCGGGTTGATCACGTGCTCGGATGACGAACTGATCAGTCGTTGCACCAATGAAGACCTGATCGAAGCCAGACTTCGATGCAGCAGTAAAGGTTTCTGCTTCGCGATCCGTGAGGACGGCGGCGAAGACATCTATGTGCGCGACCACCATCTGAACCACGCCTGGAATGGTGATCGGGTGCTGGTCAAGATCACGCGGGAGGGCGGACGACGCCGATCACCTGAAGGCGGCGTCCAATGCATTCTCGAACGCACCACAACGCGTCTGCTTGCGCAGCTCGAACAACAGGACGAACGGCTGGTGGCGCTGCCGCTCGATGATCGTCTGCTGGCCACCATCGCGCTTCCCGACGCAGACAGCAGTCATCTGAACGATGAGGCGGCCCCAACTGTCGTTGAAGTCGCGGTGGATCGTTTTCCGGTGGCCCAGTTCCCCGCCAGGGGGCATGTCGAACGCCCGCTACCCCTCGATGCAGGTCCCCAAGGGGACCGTGAACTCCTCCTGACCAAGGCCAACCTGCACCGACGCGCTGACGCTCCTCGCAGCAGTGCGAAAAGGCCCTCGGCCAAGAAACGCAGGGACCTGACCGCGCAACCCTCGCTTCTCCTTCGCAGCTGGAGCGCCGAAAACGCCCCCTGTCTTCCAGCCGTTCATGTGGAACCCCATAACGGTGGCACCCGGCTCTGGATCCATGCAACTGCCGTCGCCGAACGCTTCAATCCGGGCAGCACGGTTGACCTCTGGCTCCAGGACCAGGGCGAAAGCCTCTGTCTAGGCGACGATTGGCGACCGCTCCTGAGTCATGCACTCAACGAGGCCAGTCGTTTCGCTGAAGGGGCCGATCAGGATGCAATCACGCTTCGTCTCGATATCACCGCGGACGGAAGCGTCAGCGAATGGGACTTCATGCTCAGCCGTGTCTGCCCGATCGCCACAGTGACCCCTGCAGCCCTGGAGGCACTGGCTGCACGGAAACCCAAGGCGCGAACCGTTCCTGCGGCGCTCAAGCCGTTGAAAGACCAGCTCGGACAGATCGAGACCCTGCTGTTCTGTGCCCGCAGCCTGCATCAACACAGCATTCAGAACGGTGGAATCGAACTTGATCTGCCGGCCCCTGCGATCGAATCTCTGGGCGAACTTCGCTGGAGCAGCCCCGATGCCTCCCGCCACCAGTGGATCTCACCCCTGCGAGAGGGCGACCCCAATTCGATCCTGTCCGTCTTCGTCCGTACTGCAGATCAATGCTGGGCAGCCCACGCCGCTGATCTGGGGCTCCCATCCCTGCGTCTCGAAGCAGCGGAACCTGACAACGCGACTCTGACCGACGTTGCCAAAACGGCCATCGCCCTCGACCTGCCTCTTGAACTCGATGACGATGGAACACCATCGGCATCTGATCTGAATCAGGCCTTCCGATCCAGTCCACTCCGGCGCATGCTTGATCTGCAGATGCGTCAAGCCCTCAGCGACCCCTGGGTGAAGCTGGCTGAGCCTGACGCTCGTGAGACAGCTGTACCTGAGTCCACCGACCCAGAGCCTGCAGACAACGATCAACCTCAGTCAATCGCCAGGCCCGCCACCGTTTCGCTCGGATCTCCCTGGTGCTGCCCCACACTTCATGCGACTGATCTGATCAACCAACAGGTCCTGTCAGCTCTGCTGAACGACGGAAAAGACAGGCCCAATGTTCGTCATAAGGAAAAACTGAATCTCGGCAGCATGGGGATCGGCTCCAGGGTCAGCTGGCCGTTACTGACGGCATCCCAGGAACAAAAACTTCGGGATGGGCTTCAGGACCGCACCTTGCAGCGTCTGAACAATCGGCGCCGCCAGCTTTCAGGTCTGGAAAAGGATCTCGTTGCCATGGCCCAGGCACGGAGTGCGGAGCCGATGATCGGGGCAGAGCACCAGGGCCGGATCAGTGGTGTTCAGAGCTACGGATTCTTTGTGGAAATCCCTCCTTCAATGGTGGAGGGCATGGTGCATGTGAGCTCACTGAACGACGATTGGTACGAATACCGTTCGCGCCAGAATCGTCTGGTTGGCCGTCGCACCCGCCGTGTCTATCAACTGGGCGATGAGGTCACGGTTCGCGTCGTCAAGGTCGACATCCTTCGGAACCAGATCGATCTCGAGATCGTCAACACCGGAACGTCTTCCGCTGACAGTGACCAACCCGTGGCGGTCTCCCTGAGCGACTGAAGGTGAATCAATCGGCGATCATGAATCAGTCTCGAGGGCTCGACACAGGATCAGCCCCCTACGTGCTGGCTGTCTCAGGCGCTTCGGCACAACAGCTGGCTGAACGGGCCCTTGAGCTGCTGCTCGCCAATCACCACCACGTTCATCTGATTCTGAGCCGCGGTGCCCATGAAGTCTGGAAGGCAGAGCTCGGGGTCCACGTGCCTGTCGATACAGACAGTCAAGCCGCGTTCTGGAGGAAACGCCTCCGATGCACAGATGGTCAGCTGACCTGTCACCGATGGAATGACCAGGCCGCGAGCATTGCAAGTGGAAG
>WTHL01000141.1 GCA_011523155.1 Synechococcus sp. PL34863bin_39
GAGTTACAGGAGGCAACTTCTGTCGAGGGTTCGAATCCCTCCCTCTCCGTTGAACTGAAGACGTCGGGACTTTCAGGAACGTCCTGATCCATTTGTTTCGTCTCGTTCCGCCAGGGCTGACGTCCAACACTTCCTTCAGAGACCATTGACCTGTGTTGTCCAACAGGCCTGAGCCTGGATGTCGTGTTTCTGTCTCGATCTCGCAGGCGCTTCAGGGACTTCTGCCGCCAGCAAGGCGTCTCGTCTCGTGAAGTGTTGACGCAGCTTGCCGAGCTTTATGTGAGCAGTGAAGGCAGCGTGCTGCGCAACACGAGCCATTCGATCCCGCCCGCTCCGGTTCCGCTGCCCGAGGAAACCACCACCGAACTGCTGGACCGGATCGAGCGGCTCGAATGCGACGACCGTGAGTTCGTGCATGCGTTTGAAGTGCTGATCCATCGGGTCGAGGCCCTGGAAACCCGCCTGGGTTCAGCGCAGGACAGTCCGAAACACACCCCGAAGCTCTGATCAGTCCCTGAAGGCCTGCAACTGCCGTGTCAGTTCAGGCAACAGCGCCTCATCGCGGGCGCAGTCCCGTCCTTCACTGAACACCACCAGCAGCGTCGGGGGGCACGCTTCAGCCATCCACCAGGCGGCGTCATGGCGGGCCTGGCTCATCCAGCCGGCCTTGCTCCAGAGCTGGCTGCCAGCAGGCAGGCCTTCGCCGATGAAGCCGTCCACCTGATTCTCAGGGTCCGCCGCCCGTTGCTCCAGATCCAGGGAGCGGGCCAGCAGATCCCTCAGCCGCTTGCAGGCCGGCGGCGACAGCAGAGCATCCGTCATCACCGCTTCCAGGGCCCGGGCAGTGGCCGCAGTGCTGAGGGCATTGCGGTTCGAGAGCGCCTCGCCATAGAACTCACGTTCACGCCCATAGGGGCCATCACCCCAGGTCTTCTGACAACAGTTCACCTTGGCCATTTCCGGCCAGCCGAGGGTTCTGAGCCAGTCATTCACCAGCCCCCGCTGCCGCTGCCACAGCTGCCAGGCTTCCCCCCGGAGCGGTGGGCCACTGGTGGTGCCGGTCAGCAGATCGAGAATCAGACCAGTGGCATCGTTGCTCGAGTCGGCGATCATGTCGCGCAGGGCCCGGCGAAGCTCCGGCGCGTCGGGGAGAAGATCCTGCTGAAGCCAGGCCTCCGTGGCCAGGGCGTACATCAGTTTCACAACACTGGCGGGATAGATCAGCCGTTGATCCGCCCAGGCAGCACCGCGGCCCAGCCCGGTCGCCACCTCCGCGCCGTCGTAACGCACCCAGGTGACGGCCAGATGATCGAGGAGATCGGGGCGACCATCGGCGGCCAGTCTCCTGAGCTGGGCGACCAGGTACTCCTGCATGAGCCGGTCGGGGCGGTAGAACGCCATGGCGCTGGCATCTGGCAATGCCGACCCTAGGCACTCCGATCGCTCCGGAACTTCTGCAACCCGGCAGCCGCTGGATTCTGAACCGTGGCCTCAACGGCTATGCATGCGCCAGTGGATCCGGCCTGGCCACCCAGGCACGGGCGGGGCGCCGGTTTGAAGTGCTCACGAGCCCGGTGCAGCGCCGGGTGCGGGTGCGCCTGCTTGAAGACGGCTATCCCTGCTGGCTGGCCCTGGAGGCGTTGATGGGTCAGGCCACCAGCACGACGGCGTGGCGTCCTCCCCAACTGTCTGCAGACGCAATCGCATCACGCATGGAAGCGGTGCTGCACTGGGTCGAACGGGCGGCCCAGCAACCCAACACCTACCTGTGGGGCGGCACCATCGGGCCGGATCTCGACTGCTCGGGCTTAGTGCAGACCGCCTTTGCCAGTGAGGGGATCTGGGTGCCACGCGATGCCTATCAGCAGGAGCGGTTCTGCAGGCCTGTGGGGGTCTACCCAGGCAATGACAGCCTGCTGCGACCGGGTGATCTGCTCTTCTTCGGCACCCCAAGGCGTTGCACCCACGTGGCCATCCATCGAGGCCAAGGCCGCTACTGGCACAGCTCCGGACGGGAGCACGGTCGCAACGGCATCGGCAGCGACAGCATCCACCCCCGGGACCAGCATCCGGTGGCCTGCCATTACCGCTCGGAACTCCGCGGAGCCGGCAGGATCGAGCGCTGCCATGACGGCACCACCCTGGAGTGATCAGGCGCTCTGGGCCTAGGTTGCTGTGCCTGCACTCAACGATGGGATGGCTTCCAGTCCTGCCACCGCACTTGATCTCTCCGTGGTGGTGCCTCTGTACAACGAGGAGGAAAGCCTGCCGGAACTTGTGGATCAGCTGCTGAGGGCACTCAGGCCGATCGGTGAGCGGTTTGAGCTGGTTCTCGTGAATGACGGATCCAGTGACGGCACCGCCGCGGTGCTCGAGCAGCTGAGTGCTGAGGTGCCGGAGCTGGTGGGGGTGCTGCTGCGCAAGAACTACGGGCAGACAGCTGCCATGGCGGCCGGTTTCGATGTCGCCGAGGGGGAGGTGATCGTGAGCCTCGATGGCGACCTGCAGAACGACCCCGCCGACATCCCCCTGCTGCTCTCAACCCTGAGGCAGGGCTATGACCTTGTCAGCGGCTGGCGCCATCAACGCCAGGATGCGGCGTTGCAACGCAAACTGCCCTCGCGAATCGCCAACCGGCTCATCGGCAGGGTCACGGGCGTCCGCCTCCACGACTACGGCTGTTCTCTCAAGGCCTATCGCAGGGAGGTGCTGGCCGATATGCGCCTCTACGGAGAACTGCATCGCTTTCTGCCGGCGCTGGCGTTCATCGAGGGCGCACGCATCACCGAAGTGAAGGTGAACCACCGGGCAAGGCAATACGGCCAGAGCAAATACGGCATCGACCGCACCTTCCGCGTGCTGATGGACCTGCTGACGGTCTGGTTCATGAAGCGATTCCTGACCCGACCCATGTATGTGTTCGGATTCGGAGGGCTGATGGCCATCGCGGGCAGCCTGCTCACCAGCACATACCTCTTGGCCATCAAGCTGGGAGGCGCCGAGATCGGGAACCGACCCCTCCTGACCCTGGCCGTGGTGCTTGGCCTGGCGGGCATTCAGCTGTTCTGCTTCGGGCTGCTCGGCGAACTGCTCATCCGCACCTATCACGAGAGTCAGGATCGGCCGATTTACCGCATCCGGGCCACGTTGTGTGGCGGTCGCGCGGCCTGAGGAGCCGGGGGGCGCGTCGCACCACGGCGATTCTCGAGCGCAGAGGCAGCGGCTTCGACCACCCGGCTGTCGGAATCCCGCAGTCC
>WTHL01000096.1 GCA_011523155.1 Synechococcus sp. PL34863bin_39
CGTGGCGGGGCAGTACTACCTCCACCGCTTCCTGCGTCATCAGCCCGACCTCAATTACGACAACCCCCTGGTGCAGGACGAGATGCTCGAGGTGGTGGATTTCTGGATCGAGCGGGGTGTGGATGGTTTCCGCTTGGATGCGGTGCCCTTTCTCTGCGAAAAGGAGGATTCACGCTGCGAGGGGTTGCCGGAAACCCATGCCTTTCTGAAGCGGTTGCGTGAACGCGTTGATTCCCATGGCCGCGATGTTCTGCTGCTGGCCGAAGCGATCCAACCCGTGCATGAGGCGGCGCCTTACCTCGCGGACGATGAGCTGCATGGTGCGTTCAATTTCGTTCTCACCGCCCATTTGTTTGCAGCCATCGCCAGCGGATCCACGGAGCATCTGCGTCAGTGTCTGCAGGATGCCCAGGACGCTGTGGGTGGCTGCCGCTGGGCCCTACCGCTGAGAAACCATGACGAGCTCTGGCTCGGGGATGGTCATCTGATCCCGGAGGAGGTGATCCAGATCATCCGCGCTGGGCTTCATCAGGGCCAGGGCCACTGGCTCAACTGGGGGATCAATCGCCGCCTCGCGCCTTTGCTCAACGGCGACCCCGGCTCGAACCGTGTGCTGCACGGACTGCTCTACAGCCTGCCGGGGATGCCCTGTCTTTATTACGGTGACGAGCTGGGAATGGGGGACTGGCCCGGCTTGCGAGACCGGGATCCCAACCGCACTCCCATGGCCTGGACACCGGCCCGGAATGGGGGGTTCTCGTCGGCTCCTGACCCGCTTCTGGTGTTGCCGCCCATCACAGCCCCCGGATACGACTACCGGGTGGTGAATGTGGAAGTGCAGAAACAACTTCCAGGGTCACTGCTCAACTGGCATCGGCGCATGCTGACCTGCCGTCGGTTGCTGCCGGCGTTGCGCCATGGCGACTTTGAGCTGCTCCCAAGCGTTCATCCCAGTGTGATCAGCTATATCCGCTGTGATGGAACCATGACCGTCCTGGTGGCAGCCAATCTGTCCGCAGCAGGAGCTTCGCTTCACCTCGATCTCAGTCGCTGGGAGGGAGAGCGGACCCGGGAGGTGATGTGGGGGTGTGAATACCCGCCCGCGAGCGTCGAGTGGTTTATCTACCTTCCAGCCCACGGCTTCAACTGGTGGTTGATCGGCGAGGTCGAAGAGCAAAACGACGCGTTGCAGGAGAGTTGACGGCTGCGAGGAGCTCGGGTTCAGCGGGATAGATCCAGACCATCGGCATCAGCACCGCTATGGCCGGACTGCGTCAGGAGTTCGCTGACAGATGGGCGCAGCCTCTCAGCATCCAGCTGGTCCACCATGGCCAGTCGCGTGCGGCGGCAGAGAACATCCGTGACTGTGCGTGCATGTTCATGGGTGATTGCATGACGCAGTTCGCCTTTGCAGACAGGAATCACGTCGCTTAGAGGCTCTCGCTCATCGTCCGACCAGCCCGACACCAGGTGTTCGGCTGAGAGCCCGTGGTTTCCCAGGAGATGGGCGATCTGTTGTGGGCGCTGAGACGTATCGGGTAAGAGGGATTCCAGTGAAGCTCGTTGGCTCTGGAGCAGGCCAGGCGTTCGCAGGGGATCTGGGTCGCTGCCAATCAGAGGCAAGACCATGGGCGCTTTGAGGGTGTGACCAAGTTGCTGCTCCACGGCATCAAGGGTGTCGATGGCCATGGGCCGGCAGGTGGTCCACTTGCCTCCCATCACACTCACCAGCCCGCAGGGCAGAGTTTCAACTTCGTGTTCCCGCACCACGCGGCTGCTGTTCACGTCGGCACCTGCCGGCTTCAGTAGAGGGCGTCCTCCCGCCCAGCAGCTTCCAACTTCGACGTTGTTGAGTGCAGGAAACCAACGTTGCACGTAGTCCAACAGGTAGCTCACTTCGCTCTGTGAGGGAGAGCAGGCTTGCGTCTGAGAGCAGGGGGTGTCGGTGGTGCCCACCAGGGTGCGCCCGAAGAACGGCAACATGAAAAGCACCCGCCCGTCATCGGTGGATGGCAGGAGAAGGCCGATTCCTTCTGGGCAAAGAGCTTGTTTGAGTACGAGGTGGATGCCCCGGCTGGTGAGCATCCGCATCTCGCAGGAGGGATCGGCCATCCTCCGGATCGTGTCAGCGTGAATGCCTGTGGCGTTCACCACGACCTTCGCCTGCCAGCGCTCGCTCTGTCCGCATGCGTTTTCGCTGATGGCTCCGCTGAGCCTGCCGCTGCGGTCGGTGTCCAGGGCCACGACCCGCGTCCGCGTGCGAATCACCGCACCGGCTTGTTCCGCGGTGAGGGCCATCAGGAGGTTGAGACGCGCGTCATCAAACTGCCCGTCGCTGTAAGCAACGCCTCGCGTGATGTCGTCTCGAAGGGCGGGAAGGGCTTGACGCAGCTGATGACTTGAAAGCAGGCGACTGCTTCCGATTCCTGAGCGGCCTGAGAGTGCGTCATAGAGGCCCAGTCCGAGACGGTAGTAGGCCTGACCGATGACTCCGTTTGTGGGGAGGGCCAGTTCGAGGCGTTTGGCCAGAAACGGAGCCTGTTGGAGCCAGTGTCCCCGCTCCAGCAAGGCTTCCCTGACTAAGCGCAGTTGTGCTGTGTCGGCGGTTTTAAATGCCAGTTCCAGGTAGCGAACACCTCCATGCAGCAGCTTGGTGCTGCGGCAACTGGTGCCTCCGCCCAGGTCATGGCTCTCCAGCAAGGCCACGCGAAGCCCGCGGCGCACGCCTTCGTAGGCGATGCAGGCGCCGCTTGCACCTCCGCCGATCACCAGGAGATCGAAGCACGTGTCATTCATGCCAATGGAGGCTCCGTAAAACGGCGTCATCCCACCGTCGCAACCAAGTCTGTCGCTGATCAGGATCCATGCATGGATCGAATGTGGTGGTGTTGTCTTTTCTCTGAGGGAGCAGGCTGGTGATGTCGTCGATCACATCGCTCTGAACGCCGGCCAGCAGGGCGACGCCGCGCGCTGTGCTTTCCAGTTGCGAAGGACGGCGGACGCGCAATCCCGTGCTGTCGGCCTGGGCCTGGAGCAGGGGGTCCGAAGCAGCGGCGCCGCCATCCACCGCGAGTTCTCCCAGCCCATGGCCGATGGCCTCCTCAGCGAGTCGCACCAACCCCGCCACGGAGAGGGCGATTCCTTCGAGAGCAGCACGCGCGATGTGGCCACGGCGACTGTCGCGGGTGAGGCCGATGAGCAGACCGCGGGCCTTGGGGTCCCAGTGGGGCGTGCCCCAGCCTGTGAAGGCGGGA
>WTHL01000137.1 GCA_011523155.1 Synechococcus sp. PL34863bin_39
GAACAGGCCGCAAGTCGTCGCCGCGGCCGTGCCGAAGGAGTGGACAACTGGGACGGTCCCAGTGAAAAGGAGCGTCGGATGGCCCGTTTCGGGCGAGGTGATGATGCCCCTGAAACGCGTTCGACCTTCGGCGAACGGCGCGGCCAGCGTCAGGAGCAGCGGCGTGGAAGCCGTCCCAGCGCGAGTCGCCTTGGGGACGGCAACACGTCCCAGGACCGGGGAAACGGCAACACCCGATCAGCAGCGGCTCCAGCGGGCGTGCCCCAGGGCACACCCTTGCGCCCGAGCCCCGAAGACGCAGCATTCTCGCCCTCCGATCGTGCGGGTCGCCCCCGGTCCAACGCCGGTTCCTCACCGAACCAGTCCGCAGGTCGTGCACCGGCAGGCCGGCCTGAATCCGCCGGTGCATCAACGCGTTCCGCCCCGCGCAGTTCCCGCCCACGCGACAACAGCTCCCGCTTCGACGACTGAACAGCGTCGCGCCGCACTCCCACATGCAGAACCTCAGGGCGACGGACTGGCTCAGGCGGTCACTGTGGCCAGGTGTGGCCTTGATCACGGCTGGGCTGCTGAGCACAGGGTGCGGGATCAGAACCAGCAGGGCACCGGGAGCCCTGCTGGAGCGCCAGCAAAGCGACCCGGCCCTCAGCGGTGACGGCAGGGTCCTCGCGGTGATCGTGGATCAGCAGGGGCGTCCGACGGTGCAGCTGCGGGATCTGCGCAACGGCAACCTCCTGCCGCTGCGCCACCTCAACCGTCAGCAGCCTCACAGCTCTCCCTCCCTGAGCTGGAACGCCCGCTATCTCGCCTTGATCACCCAGCGTGGCAACCGGCGCATGGCCATGATTGAGGACAGGCTCAGTGGCAGGGCTCATCCGCTGCGACTGCCAGGCAATCGTGATCCTGTCAGGGTGAGCCTGGCACCGGATGCCCAGCAGCTGGCCATCCAGGTCGCCGAGCGAGGCCGATGGCGTGTGGAGATGATCGATCTCAGCGACATGCTGGAGCCCGATCGTCCCGGGGGGCTGCGGGTCACCACGCCGCAGGGGAGCCCATGAGGCAGTCATCCCAGTGCGGAACAGCAGACTGTTGCCGGCTGCTGATGCTCGCCGGAGTCCTGAGCCTGGCGGCTTGCAGCGAGGGGGATCTGCGCCCCCTGCATGGCGTCAATGGGTCCCTGGAACGCACCAGCGAGGCACGACGGGCTCCTGCACTCGGCCAGGGCCGACTGGCCAGCCTCGCCAGTCGCAACGGCAGAGAGCGCATCGAACTGCTTGACCTGAGGGACAGGGCGCCCATTCCGACCCCGGGGCTCAACCGAGCCGACGCTCAGCCGGTCAGCATCAGCATCAGCGGTGATGGCGAACGGGTGGCCGTCGTGCAGCAGCGCGAAGGGCGCACCGAGCTGATGCTGTACCGGCGCAGCGTGTCCGCCCTGCAGAGGATCGAGATCAGCCCTGCCGGCGTCCCGAGGCAGGTGAGCCTGGATGGCGATGGCCGCACCATGGCCGTCCAGATCAGCCGCAACGGACGCTGGGACGTGGACATCATCCAGCTGCCCTGACAACCGTTCAGGGGATCAGGCCCGCCCAATGCAGAAAGGTGTCATGACACAAGGCCTCAATCAGCAACACGGCCATGAACCCCACCATGGCAAAACGGCCATTCACCCGTTCGGCATAGCCACTCCAGCCAAAAGCAGGAACATCGGACGTGGTGGCACTCGTTGGCGGAACTGACCGGGTCGAAGACTCCTTGGGAGTCGCGTCAGCACTGCTGGAGGTCATGCGGCAGGGTCAGGAATGCCCAAAGTCATAGCTGGTGGCCGGCAGCAGCTGCCAGCCACCCTGACCATCCAGGGCAAGAACACTGTCGTGATAAGCCTTCAGCGTTGGCCGGTGGCCGATGCTGATCACTGAGAGATCCCTGGCCTGCAGCAGCTTGTAGAGGCGATCCTCTGTGGCCACATCAAGGGCGCTGGTCGCTTCGTCGAGCACGACGAACCTTGGTGCATTGAGGAGAAGCCGACCGAAGGCCAGTCGCTGCTGCTCACCGAGTGACAGGATCCTCGGCCAGTCCTGCTTCACATCCAGGTCGGGATAGCGCGTCAGAAGGGCACCGAGGTTGACCTCCTCCAGAACGTGGCGGAGCTGGTCATCGCTGTAGCGACTCTCCTCGGCTGGGTAGCAGAGCTGTTCCCGCAGGGAGCCCAGGAGCATGTAGGGCTTCTGGGGAATGAAGAGCAGATCGCCTGTCTCCGGACGCTCAACCTCCCCCTTGGTCGGCGACCAGAGACCACTGATCATCCGCAGCAACGAGGTCTTGCCGCAGCCGGAGGGGCCGACCACCAGCAGGCGTTCAGCTTCACCAATCGTGAGACTGAGGTCTCGCAGAATCGGCCTGTCACCCCCGGGCGGCGTCAGATCGGCATGGCGCACGACAATGGCGTCCGCAGACGCTTGAACCTCCGGGATCACCTCCCTGCCCACCTGCTCGACCTTGCTCTGAAATCCCTCCAGACGACTGATCCCAGCGGTGAACTTGGCAAGCTCCTCAATCTGATTGACAACAAAGAAGAGAGAGCTTTCAACCATGTTGAAAGCAAATATCGCCTGGGTGAAACTGCCGAAGTCGATGTCGCCCGCAAAATACGGGACAGCCATGATCACGTAAGGGAAAAAATTACCTGCATAGTTGGTTGACCTGCGCATCACATCGATGATGACCTGCCAGATGATCAGCAGGTTGAAATTGCGCACAACCGAGCCCAGTCGACGTGTTGTTTCAACCGACTCCTGGTCTTCCCCTTTGTAAAAGGCGATCGACTCGGCATTGTTTCTGATGTGCACCAGACCGAAACGGAAATCCGCCTCGTAACGGAGCTGGTCGAAATTGATCCGCACCAGGCGTCTCCCAGCCAACACCAGCACCGAGGTCGCAAACGCCGCATATCCGAACAAGGAGAACGTCAGTCTTGTACTGATGCTCCAGAGAATCAGGATATTGAGGGAGAAGGTGAGCAAGGCATCAAAGATCCCCAGGGTGAAGCCGAGGCTCTGAGCAGTGAACGCACGCGTGTCGTCCGTGATGCGCTGATCGGGATTATCAACATCCGTCGCCTGTTCGTCGTTGGGGTTGAGGACGTAATACGCACGGTTGCGCATGTAGTCGCCGATCAGACTTCGTGACAGCCAGTCACGCCAGATGATTCCCAGCTTCGCCGTCACGAACAACTGGGTGACGCGG
>WTHL01000295.1 GCA_011523155.1 Synechococcus sp. PL34863bin_39
GTTCTTGGCGTCACCCGGGCCCTGCGCACAGGGCCCCTCGGCACTGCCAGAGACCAGCTGCAGTGGATTGTGGGCCGCGACACCAAGGACCTCAATGCTGCAGAGATCCTTCGTGCGGCTGCCGAAACAGCTGCTGAAAACGCCGTTGATGGGTTGTTTGCACCTCTGTTCTGGATGATCGCAGGGCTGGTGGCGATGCAGCTCACAGGTGACGGTCCCGGTCCGTTGGCCTTGGCCTGGAGCTTCAAGGCCACCAGCACACTGGATTCCATGCTCGGCTACCGCAACGGGTCGCTCCGATGGCTGGGGACAGCCGGAGCGCGCTTCGACGACCTGCTGGTGTGGCTTCCCTGCCGGTTTGTGATGGTGACGCTCCCGCTGGTGACGCAGCCTTGCTGGCGCTGGTGGAGCACATGGATTGCAGCCGAGCGTGACGGTCGCTTCGATCCATCCCCCAATGCAGGTCGAGCCGAAGCGATTTACGCCCATTGCATCGGGGTCCGTCTGGGAGGGCTCAACCGATACGGCGACCGGTGGATTGAGAAGCCGACCCTGGCAGCGGCTGAGCCTCCGCCCGACGAGAGAGCGATTCGTTGCATCCTTGCCGCCAACCGGAGGCTTGAACTGCTGTGGCTTCTGGCCCCTCTCGTGCTGTTGGTTGCTGAGCTCAGCGGAGTCGTTCAGTAAGCCCCGCGGTCCATCGGGAGGAGAAGAACCCCGAACGTGCGAAGGATGATGGCGAGATCCAGAAGAAAGGACCGCCCCCTGGCATAGGCCACATCCAACCTCACACGCTTGGCGTAGCTGAGATTGTTGCGTCCGCTGACTTGCCATAGTCCTGTCAATCCAGGACGGACGGCAAGCACTTCATCCATGTACGGGCCATAGCGCTCGATTTCCTTGTGAACAATCGGACGGGGTCCGACAACACTCATTTCGCCCCGCAGGACGTTAAGGAACTGGGGCAGTTCATCAAGGCTGGAACGTCGCAGAAAACGACCGATCGGCGTGATCCGAGGGTCCTCACGGAGCTTGAAGTCCCGTTCAAACTCCTTGCGCATTTCAGGTGACGACGCCAGAACACTGGCGAGCACCCGATCGGCATCAGGTCGCATCGTTCGGAACTTGAGACATCCAAACGGGCGATAGCCGCGGCCCACTCTGCGCTGCACATAGAAAACAGGCCCTGGAGAGCTCACCTTCACAAGAAGCGCGAGAAGCAGGAAGACAGGTGCGCCGAAACACAGCACCGACAAGGCCATAACAACGTCGCCGGTGCGCTTGAGACTGCGACCGGTAGTGCTTTGCTGGCTGACGAGGGCGCGAGCTGTGAGCGAAGAGGGAGGAGCTGCGAGAAGGGCCAGATGCCGTCGACTCGCCTTGCGCTTCAGCGATTCCGCACGCGTTGAGAAAACAAGACGACGCGGAGCGTTGACCAACCTGTCTCCTCTGCGTCTCAACCCACTCAATCGCAGCGCCGCAGCCCAGGCAGCCCAGCAGGGTCACTCGCCTCAACGGCACAGGCGCGTGTGTGGTCCTGCCAAGCCGCGAGCACAAGCCGCTCAAGGCGCCTCGAAAAGGCCTCGGGACTGAATCGCTCCGCCCAAAGCCGAAGCGATTCGGGAGCCAGGTCGCGCCAGAGCTGGCGCTGCTCAAACCAGGTCACGGCCTCAACGACGGATGCGGCCGTCTGCTCAAGGAACAGAACACCTGTGGGTTCACTGGCACCCGAAGCGGCACAACGGACGCTGTCGAGGAGACCTCCACGGCCAAGACCGATGACCGGTGCGCCCGAGGCCATCGCCTCCACGGGCGCAATGCCGAAATCCTCAAGCCCCGCGTACACGAAGGCCCGGCAGCGACCCAGCAGAGTCTCCACCCGTTCAGGGCTCTGACGACCAAGAATCTCGACCATGGGTCCAGCCAGGCGCTCCAGACGCTGCCTCTCAGGCCCATCCCCAACCACTTTCAGAGGCAACCCCAAACGATTGAAGGCCTCCACCACGACATCCACCCGCTTGTAAGGGACCAGGCGACAAAGACAGAGATAGAAGTCGTCACGAGGCTGATCCCAGCGAAAGCGTTGGACCTGCACGGGTGGATGCAGCACCTGAGACTCGCGTCGCCAGAACTTTCGGATCCGGCGGGCCGTGAACCGCGAATTGGCCAGCAACACATCGACGCGGGCCGCACTGAGCTGATCCCACTGCCGCAGGGCATGCAACTGCCAACGAATCAGAGGACCGAATCCACATCGCACCAGAGATGATCGCTGCAGATAGGCATGCATCTGATCCCAGGCGTAGCGCACCGGCGTATGGACATAGCTGATGTGCAACTGCTCAGGTGAGGTGAGCACCCCTTTCGCGACCAGATGGCTGCTGCTGATCACCAGGGGGTAATCGTTGAGGTCGAGCTGCTCGATCGCGAACGGCAGCAGAGGAAGGTACTGCTGCACATGGGTGATCCCCCAGGGGAGTGCCTGGATCGGGCTGGTCAGGATGCGTCGCCCAGCCCAGCGACTGTGGGGCCGCACACTTTCTCCATCCACCAGTGCAGCCAGATCAGGGCGGCGTCCCTGTGCCGACAACCATCGATCGACAACATCCACAACCTGCTCGGCGCCTCCGACGGAACGAGGCGTGAACCATTCATGCACCAGTGCAATGCGCTGCGGCAGATCGGATGAGCGCTGCACTGACAAGCCCCACGACGAGTACTTACGTCACGAAGTCTCTCAGCTGATTGCAGCGACAGGTCGAAATCCCGAAGCTGGTAACCATGGCGACATCCCCCATCCCGATCAACGCCCTGCTGGAGGATTCACTGGACGAACCTCCCATCGGCGCCACGGATTGCTTCAGTTGGCATGCCACCCCTGTGGGCATTGCAGCGCTTTGGTCGAAAGACAACACCCCAACAACACCTCCGTTTGATGACGCGCTGAAGGAAGGACTGCAGGTCGGTCTCGACCTGAGCCGAGAGGAGCGTGAATTTCACCAAGTCACCAAAGGACTGGTGTTGCTGTTTCATTCCTGATCAGCGACAAACCACTGCCGACATCAACAACTGGGCGAGAACAATCCTCATCGCCGACTCAACCGAGCTCTCGATTCACTCCTGATTCAGCAGGTGAATCACTGATCACAGAACCGGAGACTTCCAGAAAACGGAGAGGGTGGGATTCGAACCCACGAGGGTGTGACCCCTACACGATTTC
>WTHL01000320.1 GCA_011523155.1 Synechococcus sp. PL34863bin_39
TGAGCTGGCCTGTGGCTGGCACGGTGATGGTGGAGCCCACCGAAAGTGAAAGCCTGGCTGAGCTCAATCGTTTCTGTGATGCACTGATTGCCATTCGCACGGAAGTGGCGGCCATTGAATCGGGCGCGATGGATCCTTTGGACAATCCGCTCAAGCGGGCGCCACACACATTGGCAGCGGTGACAGCCGAGCACTGGGATCGTGCCTACAGCCGTCAGCAGGCTGCGTTCCCGCTGCCCGGACAACAAGACAACAAATTCTGGCCCTATGTCGCCCGGATTGATAACGCTTATGGCGATCGCAATCTTGTCTGCACGTGTCCATCGGTGGAGGACATGGCGGGGTTGCCTGCGGCAGGGTAAATTTTCACCGAAATCGAAAAAAGATCTTTCGATTTTCTCTGCAGAACGAATAGTGTTTCCAAACTGTTCGGCATCTGCGTCATTGCAGGGTCATGACAATGAAATTCAACACGCCGCAGCTGCCCGATTGCCTCGAGTCAGCCCTGGAGCGGGGCCACACCCTCCATGTGGACGGCACCAATGTGGTGCGGGTTCCCTTTGGAGTCCGCCAGGCCCGGCGTCAGCGCCCCGACCGTCCTGAGCGCTGGGCCACGTTGGTGATTCCTTTCCAGGTTCAGGATTCACCGACCCCTCCTCCTCAGGCGGCCTGAGGGGTCTCTGGTTTGTCGGTCGGCTGAGGCGTCCAGGCGCTGCGGATGAATGGTTCCGCCTCAGCCAGTTTCAGATTCACCATGGTTTTGGCGTCCTCCAGCGAGCAGGAGGGCGTGCGGAACGGAAGCACGGCGATCGGGCTTCGCTCCGGTTGAACTCTCCAGCCCTGGTTGGGCTCTTCCATCAGCACAAAGCCGCGATAGCGAAACGTGCGGGGCCTCGAACCGGGTTGCATTCAGGTGTGCAGAGCGCATTGGGCGCATTTCAGGACACCAGATGTGGTGTGTCATCCATTGCGTCAAAGTCGTAGGGGTTCGCGTCTTGAAATCCACAAGAAGCCCTGCGGCAACGCGCGGGGCGGGAGCCTGCTGCTGAAGTCGCAGTGCGCGGGCTCAGGGGATGCGGCCCCATGGGTGGTGTCAGTGGGGGCGTGGGGGTTCATGGAGGCCGAACAGCAGCACATCACTGGCTCGGTCGCTTGCTGTCAGCTGCCTGATCGCTTTCGGATCTTCGAATCCGAGGCCGTCACCGGGCACCAGCGCGTGTCTGGCGCCGGCGGCGGTGGTCAGTTCAAAGGATTCACTGATAACCTGAAGCCATCCCTTCTGTGGCTCCATCGCCGGCAGCGTGAGGCTCTGGGCTTCGCTGGGCTGAGCACGCCAGAGCCGCATTGGTCGGGCGATGGCCATCACCCCTGGGTCGTTCGGCGCGATCAGGGGCGTCCAGTCTGGTCCTGGCGGGCAGCAGCATTGTTCGTAGCTCGGGGGCAGGTTGTTCTGCCCGGGTTCGATCCAGATCTGGAGCAGACGGCAGGGGGTGGTGCCCCCATTGATTTCGCTGTGCACGATGCCGGTGCCGGCGGTCATGCGCTGCACGTCACCAGGATGGAGAACCCCGCTGTTGCCCATGGAGTCGCGGTGGTTGATTTGCCCCTCCACCATCACGGTGATGATTTCCATGTCGCGGTGGGGATGCATGCCGAAGCCTTCGCCGGCCGCGATGGTGTCGTCATTGATGACCCGCAACGGCCCAAAGCCCATCCAGTCGGGATGGTGATGGCCGGCAAAGGAAAAGCTGTGCCAGGAGTCCAGCCACTGCCGCTGGCTGTGAAAGCGTTCGCCGGCGGGGCGGATCAGCAGCGATGGCGTGTTCACAGGAGCGCCCTGGGTCATGGCTTGGGGAGACGTGGTCGATTGGAGCAGTTGGATTCAGAGCTTCAGCGGCTCCATCTGCAGCAGGCGATGCAGTAAGTCCTGAATGCTGTCGTCTTTGGGCGGTTTGGCGTGATTGCTCAGCAGTTGGCGCCCCACCACCTGAGCGCCCAGGTGGGTGAGTTGGAGGCGCAGCGACACCAGCAGTTCCATGCCTCCGCCCCCTGAAAATGTGGCCATGGCCACGGGTCTGCCGTTGAACAGGGCCCGGAAGTCGTTCCCCTGCACCGAGAGCCAGGCGATGGCGTTGGTGAGGCTGGGCGGGATGGAGCCGTTGTATTCCGGCGCGCAGATCACCCAGCGAGGAGCGCTCAGCAGTTGATGCTCCAGGGGGGCGATGGCCTCGGGTGCTCCCTGCTCCTGGGCGCGCGGAGTGAACACGGGCAGCTCCACCGTGGTGAGATCCAGCACATCAGAGCTGTGGCCAAGGGATCTGGCCTGGGTGGCAAAGCGCTCGGCCAGCTTGAGGTTTTCGCCGTTGCTGGCGGTGATCACCAGGAGGTCTGTTCTGTCTGTGGTGGTCATGGCTGGTCTGTTCACCATGGAGCGTTGCGTGGTGCAGCAGCCGGCGCTGCCGCTGTTGATCGTTGCGGGTGGAACCGAGACTCAGGCAGCCGTCAGTTCCGCTTCCCGGTAGGGCACAAAGCTGGCCTTGCGGGCGCCGCAGATCGGGCAGCTCCAGTCGTCGGGGATTGACGCAAAGGGGGTGCCAGGGGCAATGCCCGAGTCGGGGTCGCCTTCGGCGGGGTCGTAGATCATCGAGCAAAGCTTGCAGATCCACTTGCCGGCAACGGGCTCTGCCGTTTCTCCGGCGATGCCTTTGCCGTGCAGGGCTTCGAGGGCCACGCCGTAGCGCTCGGCATGGTGCTGCTCAATCGGAGCGAGCAGGCCGAAGTTTTTTGCAGCTGTGCGGAAGATGCCGGCGTGCTCTTTGGATTCATCGATCTGCTCGTTGAATTCCGCTTCGGCTCCTCCATCACGGTCGCTGCGGGCCTGGGCTGCGAACTCCGGATACATGGTGGTGAATTCGTAGGTTTCACCCTCGATCGCCAAGTCCAGGCAACGGCTCAGCAAGGCGTTTTTGTCGGCTTCGCTGAGGTTGGCGGGGTCGTTTACCACCAGTTCGGGGTGGAGCAGGCGGAAGTGGGCGAACGCGTGCTCGGTTTCCTGAGCAGCCGTGTCGCGGAAGAGTTTGGCGAGGTCGCTGTGGCCGAGTTTTTTGGCGACGTCCGCGAAGAAGAGGTATTTGCGGTTGGCCATGCTCTCGCCACCGAAGGCGGCTTCGAGGTTGGCGTGGGTGGAGGGCTTGGAGAGATCCATGGGAACTCTGGAC
>WTHL01000186.1 GCA_011523155.1 Synechococcus sp. PL34863bin_39
ACTCAGGGCTGAGCCCCTCAACTTGCTGCAAGTGCTTGAGCAAGCCATCCCATTGGTCGGGGGCGTACCCCAACTCAAAGGCCTCCAAGGTGGCCTCGCTTAAGCCTCGGCTCTCGCGCAGATACTGCAGGGCACCCTGGCCTGCCTCGGTGCGCAGCTGGCTACGGAAATAACCAGAAGCCAGGGCAAGCGCCCGATGCAACTTTTCGCGGCGGGAGAGTTGCTGACGCAGGCGATCCTGCTGGGGCCCGTCAACGGTTTCAACCGGAAGTTGATATTTGCGCGCCAGCTCCAGAACTACATCACTGAAGCTCTGACGCTGCAATTCCATCAGGAATTTGATGGAGTTACCGCCTGCCCCGCAGGAAAAGCAGTAATAAAACTGCTTTGCGGGCGACACCGTCATGGACGGTTTGCTGTCGTCGTGGAAGGGGCAAATCCCGACGAATTCACGACCTTTTTTCTTGAGCACAACGTGCTCACCCACCACATCAACGATGTCGGCGCGCTCTTTGACGGCGTCGATGGTGCGGGGGTGGAGCCGGGGCATCGCCATCGCACCATTCTGCGAGAGCCGGCAGCCAACGGTTGGTCAGTGTGCGATGCCATGGTTGGCCCCAGATCACCGACCAGCTCGGATGCAAGCTCTGCTGAACGCCATCCGCGGCCGTCAGTCTCCCCAGCAGTGGCGCGCCTGCGGATCGCTGATCCTCTGCGCCCTGGCCTTCAGTCTGATGACGGTCTGCGTCAAGCATCTCGGTGGCGAGCTGCCTGTCGCTGAGATCGTGCTGATTCGCTCTGTGATCAGCATCGCCATCACCCTCACCATGTCGCGCAGAGTGGGCATTGCCCCGGGGGGCACACAACGCTGGCGGCTGGTGCTGCGGGGCATCCTCGGGACAACGGCACTGCTGTGCTTTTTCGAGGCCCTGGCTCGCCTGCCCCTCGCGGCAGCGACCCTGCTTCAGTACACCTACCCAACCCTGACGGCGCTCAGTGCCTGGCTGCTGCTCGGAGAACCGATTCGGAAACGTATCGGCCTTGCCGTGCTGCTCGGATGGATCGGGGTGATGCTCGTCGTTCAGCCTGGCTGGATCGCCGATGGCGGCACAGGACTGATCACAGACCTGCCGGTGGATGCCGTTGCGCTCGGACTGGCGGGGGCCCTGCTCACGGCCCTTGCCTACGTGAGTGTCCGCCAGCTGTCTGCAAAGGAACACCCCCTGGTGATCGTGTTCTATTTCCCTTTGGTCTCTGTACCTGCGACGTTGCCGCTCCTGGCAGGTCAGGCGCTCTGGCCATCAGCCGAGCAATGGATCTGGCTCGTGGGCGTCGGTCTGTTCACCCAGCTCGGACAGATCTGGCTGACGGAAGGCCTGGCGGCGTTGCCAGCGGCACGGGCCACCTCGATCAATTATGTGCAGGTGGTGTTTGCCAGTCTCTGGGGTGTGCTGTTTTTCGCCGAGCCGATCACAGGGGCCGTGGTCTTCGGTGCAATCTGTGTGCTGGGGGCGACCTTGATCAGCCTCAGTGCCCGTCAGTCGCGCTGAGCAATCGGCAGTGGATAGGTCACCCAATCCTGACTGCTGCCATCGCGGCTACCTGCCGGCTGGGCCAGACGCCAGCTTTCACCCCGATCGCCACGCTCGAGGAACAGCTCAAAGGGACTGTCGACACGAATTCTGTCGCCAGGGAGTCGCCAGTCAAACCGGCCGCTGAGATGGAGGCCGCGATGATCGCCAAGACGAATGGCTTCCTGCTCCTCGACGCGCACCCGACTCACCTCGGGATCCCCTGCCGCATCAAGGTCGAGAGATCTGGCGATCGCAGACTGGGTGAGTTGAATCTGCAACCCGAGCGCCTTCAGAAGCGTCGCCCGGGGAGGTTGATCGCCGCCCGTGCAGGCAGACAGTGCCAGGGCGCAGACCAGGGCACAGACAATCGCGAGTCCCCTCTGAATCAGGGGACGAAGTTTCCGCTGCAACATGGTCAGGATCGGCAGATCAGGCAGCATGGGCCCATCGGGAACAACCCCATGATCGGCTGGCTGCAAGGGGAACGGATTGATTCATGGTCCCAGGGTGGGCGGCAGGGGCACCTGATCGCCTGCGCAGGCGTGGGGTATGAGGTTCAGTTCACAAGCGACCAGTGCAGACGACTGGAGGCTGAGTCCCAATGCACGGCCTGGGTCCATCAGGTGCAACGGGACGACGGCTGCACCCTGTTCGGGTTTCAGGAGAAACGTGAGCGGGATCTGTTCCGAACCCTGATCAGCGTCAACGGTGTGGGCCCCCAGATGGCGCTGGCCCTGCTCGACAGCTGCTCCGCTGATGAGCTGGTGATGGCCATCGTTGATGGGGATCTGCGGCGACTCAGCCAGGCCCAGGGTGTCGGCAAACGAACAGCGGAACGCCTGGCCGTGGAACTGCGCGATCGGCTGAGTGGGTGGCACGCTCCAGCGGATGATGCGGTGTCGCTTGTGGACCGCACCGATCTGAAGACGCTGCCGATCCAGGGCGACGCGCTGCTTGACGTACAGCAGACCCTGGAGACCCTGGGCTACGACGATCGCGAGATCAGGGGAGCCCTGCGCGCCGTGGCGGGGTCTGATCAATCCCCCGGCACGGAGGACATGGAGGCCTGGCTTCGCGAGAGCCTGCGGTGGTTGAGCCGTTCAGCGGCCTAGGGGGCAGGCGAGGGAGTAAATTCAGTGTTTGCACTGTCAGGGCCTGACGCCGCGCATGTCGCTCGATACCACTCAGAAGCAGCAGCTGATCAACAGCCACCAGACCCACGCCACCGACACCGGTTCGGCTGAGGTTCAGGTAGCCATGCTGAGCGAGCGCATCTCGCAGCTCAGCAGCCACCTGCAGAAGAACAACCACGACTTCTCATCCCGTCAGGGACTGCTGAAAATGATTGGCCGCCGCAAGCGTCTGCTCAGCTACGTGCGAGGCAAGAGCGAGCAGCGTTACACCGACCTCATCGGCAAACTCGGAATCCGCGGCTGAAGCGCGGATCGACTCCACCACCACTGTCATGGCCGATCAGCGCAAACCGTTGCCGTTTGAACCCCGCGGGTCGGCCCCAGACATCACCAAACAACCGGCCACCTCAAGATCTCAGCCCATTCCGAAGGATGTGGCGAACAGGATGGCCAGGCGTGTTGCCATCGCCACAGGCATTCCATCCGTCATGGGAATGGCTGTCTTTGTGAT
>WTHL01000066.1 GCA_011523155.1 Synechococcus sp. PL34863bin_39
CAACAACAGTCAAGCAGCTGACTTCAATCATGGAGCCAGCATTGATCGTAATTGTTGGCGGAATTGTTGGAGCCATTCTTCTTGCAATGTATTTACCGATGTTTGGAGTCTTTGATCTCATTTAACAAGACCCGGCGACTGCAGTGATTTAGCAACAGCCTGACCTGCAAGCCAACCGCCACTCCAACAGGCCTGAAAATTGAATCCACCCGTCAAACCATCAATATCCAGCAGTTCACCAGCGACATAAATCCCTGGACAGCGGCGGCTCTCCATCGAAGCCAGATTGATGTCACCGAGGTCAACGCCACCGGCGGTGACGAACTCTTCACCGAATGGCCCACGGCCCTGAATGTTGAGCTGCTGGGCGCAGACAATCTCAACCAAACGTCGCTCCGCCTTGGCAGGCAGATCTGACCATCGCCGCTCACCATCCGCACCAGCCAGCACCAGAAAGGCTTGCCACAGCCGTCGCGGCAGATGCTCAAAAGGCTTGGCAGCTGCCAGGGTGCGGCGTGCCTGCCCATGGCGCCATTGCCCCAGGCGCTGCTCCACGCCAACACGACCCAACCCGCCGCTCCAATCGACCTTCAACACTCCCTGGTAGCGGTTCTGATGCAGAGCCCTGGCTGCAAACGCCGACAAGCGAAGGGTCGCTGGACCACTCAAGCCGCGATGGGTGATCAACACCCGACCCAGCTGCCGGAAGCGCGCCTTACCCAACTTGAGTTCCAGTCCCACATCATCAATCGCGATGCCGCTGCACGCGGTGAGCTCGCTGGCCTGCAGCGACAGGCTGAAGAGCGATGGCACCGGTGCAACCACCTGATGGCCAAGCGCTGCAGCCAACTTGCGACCACTGGGGTGGCCGCCTGTTGCCAACATCACGTTGCGAGCCCTGAGTGGTTCCGCAAGTCCGCGGCCCTCAACCACAAATCCACCGCCGGCAGGTTCCGCCACAACCCTCTGCACCATCACCCGCGTTCTCAGCTGAACGCCTGCAACGACCGCCGCCCTCTGCAGGCACTGAATCACGGCCTCCGCGCGGTTCTGCACGGGAAACATCCGGCCGTCGGACTCCTCCACAAGCGTTAACCCATGCGCATCGAACCAACTGACGGCATCGCCGCAGGCGAAGCGACTGAACGGGCCGCGCAATGGACGGCTGCCTCGGGGGTAGTGCGTGGTCAGTTCATGCGGATCCCAGCAGGCATGGGTGACGTTGCAACGCCCACCCCCACTGATACGCACCTTTTGAAGAGGCTCCGATGTGCCTTCAAGCACCAGGATCTGCGACGCACCCCGCTCGGCAGCGGTGATGGCGGCCATGTAGCCGGCCGGGCCACCGCCGACGACGATCAGATCATGCAGAGGGTTGGAAACGGAGGGCGACACCGTTGTTGCAGAAGCGCTTGCCGGTGGGTTTGGGGCCGTCATTGAACACATGGCCCTGGTGACCACCACAGCGGCTGCAGTGGTACTCGGTGCGGGGAATGATCAACTTGAAATCTATCTTCGTGGCAATCGCACCGGGCAATCCCTGCCAGAAACTTGGCCAACCCGTGCCACTGTCGAACTTCGCCGCAGAGGAGAACAACGGCAAGTCACAACCGGCGCAATGAAACGTGCCGGAGCGTTTTTCGTTGTTGAGAAGGCTGGTGAAAGGCGGTTCCGTTCCCTCCTGACGGAGCACGCGATAGGCCTCTGGGGAAAGGCGCCGCTTCCATTCGGCATCGCTCAGCTGCCAGGCGCTGTCATCTGCCTTGGTCGCTGCCAGAACCAGCTGCGGAGCTCGGAACACCCCCACGGTCCCGGCCAGCGCTGAGACAAGCAATGCACGACGGCTGAGCAACCAATGCTGCACGGAAGAGGCCATTGCTCCAACCATCCTCGAATCAATATCTCCGTTCTAGGAGCAGTCTTCCTTGCAAAGGGAAGAATGGAGGGATGGATTCCCCAACCTCCAGCGACCGGGAACCCGCCTGGCGGTTCAGCGTCGCACCGATGCTCGACTGCACGGACCGCCACTTCCGGGTGCTGATGCGGCAGATCAGCAGCCGAGCACTGCTCTACACCGAAATGGTGGTGGCCCAGGCGCTGCACCACAGCAAGCGTCGGGAACGGCTGCTGGATTTCGATCCTGTGGAACATCCGATCGCCCTGCAAGTGGGAGGCGATGACCCAGCACTTCTCTCGGAAGCCGCTCGGATGGCCGCCGACTGGGGCTACGACGAAATCAACCTGAATGTGGGCTGCCCGAGTCCACGGGTGCAGGCGGGCAACTTCGGTGCCTGCCTGATGGCGGAACCCGACCGCGTCGCACGCTGCATTGAGGCGATGGGACAAGCCTCACGCCTTCCGGTCACCGTCAAACACCGGGTGGGCATCGATGACCTCGACAGTGACGCGTTACTGCAGGCTTTTGTGGACCGGGTGGCCGCGGCCGGTGCCACACGCTTTGCCGTGCATGCCCGCAAGGCCTGGCTGGAGGGCCTGGATCCGAAACAGAACCGAACCATTCCACCGTTGCAATACGAGCGTGTGATCGCGCTGAAGCAGCGCCGCCCCGAGCTCACCATCGAATTGAACGGCGGGCTCGAAACACTGGATCAGTGTGTTGAGGCTCTGGAATGCTGCGATGGGGCCATGGTGGGCCGGGCTGCCTATGCCCATCCACTGCGCTGGTCCGCTGTGGACCAGCGCATCTTTGGTGACGCCGAACGCACGATCAAGGCCTCCACGGTGGTGATGGGACTGATTCCCCATGCCCAGGCCCATCTGGCCAGAGGAGGACGGCTCTGGGATCTCTGCCGTCACCTCGTTCAACTGGTGGAGGGAGTGCCTGGTGCCAGGCACTGGCGCCGCAACCTGGGATTGAATGCACAGCGCCAAGGTGCTGATATCGCCGTACTGGACGAGGCAGCCCGGCAACTTCTGGACGCTGGGCTCTAAGCACCAGACAGGCGAAAGTCAGCCCTGGGCACCGCCGTCCTAGCCGCCGTAGCTGTCTCCCTGGGGTGCACCGCCGCGACGACGACGACTGCGTCCATCATCGAAACTGCGGTCCTCCCAGCCACGGGCGCCGGAACCACCGCCGCCGTAACCACCGCCGGCATCCGATCCACCCCCATAGCCACCGCCGCCATAACCGCCGCGACCACCACCGCCATAACCACCACCAGAGTCGGAACCGCC
>WTHL01000219.1 GCA_011523155.1 Synechococcus sp. PL34863bin_39
CCGCCTCAAGCCCCAGTGAGAACCGGAAGCGCTCGACGGGTGTCGTCGCTGACTGAGTGACCTGGAGCCGAAACCGTGTTCCTCGGCAGGCCTGCCGTTCAGCGGCCCATGCACTGCTCTGCAGCAGCACCAGAGCGCCAAGCGCAGACAGCACGAGCGCGTCACGAAAGGGCTGCCGACTCAGCATCGCGGTGGAGATCGTCATGGTCACCCCATCCTGATGCGATGGTCTGAGACGGCAACGGTCATTGCCTCACGACAACCCTCGGGCTGATTGGCTTAAGCAGACGGACTCGGCTCCCAGCTGCCATGCAGGCCATGGGGAATCGCCAGAGGCAGTTCGATCAGCGCCACTTCCGTGAGGTCCTGGGCATCAAGGATCACCAGATCAGACCCCTGCCTGGCACCGTTCCAGACCAGTTCCAGCACCCAGCCTTCATCTTCAGCTGTTGCGCCCGGCGCGGGAACCATCAACGGTTCACTGACAAACCCCTGAGGCCCGGCTGACCAGACATGACGTTCGCCATTGGCGAGGTCGAGTTTCTTGATGACCTGCAGCGGGTCATTCCCCTGCTCACGCGCCGCCGCTGCCATCCAGGCGTAGCGGCATGGCAGTCCTTCCTTCTCTGGATTGACCATGGCGAACTCACAGCAACGCTCACTGAGGCGTGTCGTCTGCACAGTGCCGGAGCTCAGGTTGATGCGGCACTGCTCAAGCAGTCCCTCCGGAATCAGATCGAAATCGACAGCAGTGAAATCCATCTCCGGACCGATGGCCGGGAAATCGCTGTAGTAGATGCTCTCCACCACCACATCTCCCTCCTGCTCCCAGGCATTGAGGTGATGGAAGACGAAACCATCCGGGGCATCAACAATGCGCGGTGGCTCTCCGGCAAATGCACCTGAATCACGGGGGATCAACCAGAACTTGGCCTGACCACCCCGTTTGGACTTCAGGCACTGCGCTGCGCCCTTCTGACCGAGCACGAACGGCAGTGGATTGAAGTCGATGGCGTTCTGGAGAAAGATCGCCCAGTTGGGGGTGATGGCGAAATCGTGCAGGAAGGCAAAACCATTGAAAGTGTCGCGACGCTCGCTGAGCAGATCGCCAGCCTTGATCCCGGCGGATGCATCGGCATCCGTGGCGAATTCCATCAGACGAATCGTGCTGCGGGGGCCGGCCTTGACGCCGAAATTCACCATCCGAGGGCGGTCGTGATGACCGGGATCAAACCTCGGGTGGGCACTGAAGGCCTCACCCTTGTTCAGGACACCGCCCAGGAGGCTGATGCCACGGGTCTCCAGCGTATGGGGGTCGAGGGCATGCGGTTCCGCCGCTTCCCATAGCGCCAGGAGGTCCTCGCCAAGCCGGACCACACCGGTGTTGGCAATGTTCTTGAGACGAAGGTCAAAGGCATTGGCACGCACCCCACCAGGCTTCTGACTGCCGAACACGCCGCGGTAGAGCACCTCACCGGCGGCCTCCTCCTTCATCCAGCCTTCGGTGCGCACAAAACGGTTGGTGAGCGAAACACCCCGCTCGCCGAACTGCAGGGCGGTGATCATCCCATCGCCATCAAAGGGGTGATGCACACGCTGCCCCCCTCGCTCCAATCGCCCGGGACCATTGCGGTACAGCGTTCCTCTGAGCTCTGACGGGATCCTGCCCCGGGTCGGAATCAGGGGAACATCGGTGAGCTCCTGCTCCACATTGCGAAAGGCACTGGCCCAGTCCGAACGGCTGAAGCGGTCAGCAGCAGGAGCAACAGTCACAGGACACGGCCACGGATCTGACCATTGTCTCGTAACGGACTATGAAGCGCGTCAGCCGGATGGCTTCAGCGTCCTGCCTGCTCCAACACCCCTTTGCTGCTGGGAACACCCCCAGCCCTGCGGGGGTCGAGCTCCGTGGCCATGCGCAATGCCCGGGAGAACGCCTTGAAACAGGCTTCCACGATGTGGTGCGAGTTCACGCCGTCAAGCTGACGGATGTGGAGGGTGAGACCTGAGTTGTTGGCGACAGCCACGAAGAACTCCTTCACCAACTCGGTGTCATAGGTGCCGATTTTCTGGCTGGGGATCGTGAGGCCAAAGCTGAGATGGGGCCGCCCGGAACAGTCGAGAGCGACCTGCACCAGGGCCTCATCGAGGGGTGCCACGAAGTGGCCGAAGCGATGGATTCCGCGTCTGTCTCCAAGGGCCTGGGACAGCGCCTGACCGATCGCGATACCCACATCCTCGTTGGTGTGGTGGTCATCGATATGGGTATCCCCTTTCGCCTCGACAACCAGATCAACCAGGCCATGGCTGCTGATCTGGTGCAGCATGTGGTCCAGAAATGGCACGCCAGTTGACGCCTGGCACTGACCAGTGCCATCGAGATCGAGGCGAACACGGACGTCGGTTTCTCCCGTGACGCGGTGGATGTCGCCCGTGCGCATGGCTCGCTGCGCCCGAAGCGCATGATCAGTCAGTACAGACCGATCATGCCGAACGGGGCAAGCTCACATGCCGTTGATGCAGTAGCCGGAATCCACGTAGATGGTCTGACCGGAAATGCCGCTGGCCAGGTCACTGAGAAGGAATGCGGCCG
The DNA here is from genome assembly GCA_011523155.1 of Synechococcus sp. PL34863bin_39. Next base: position 2,594 of record WTHL01000219.1, read on the forward strand.
TTCCACCCACTTCGGTCTGGGTCACCGTGCGGCGCAGAGGAGCCTTTTCCTCAACGTTGTGGATCATGTCGAGAATCCCTCCGATGGCGGAGCTGGCGAGGGTGCGGATCGGACCAGCGCTGATGGCATTGACGCGCACCTGCTTCTCAGGGCCGAGCTCAGCGGCCAGGTAGCGGACCGATGCTTCCAGAGCCGCCTTGGCCACACCCATGACGTTGTAGTTCGGAATCGCCCGCTCGGCACCGAGGTAGGTGAGGGTGACAACCCCGGCCTTTTCACTGAACAGAGGCTTGGCATGGGCACACAGAGGTGCCAGGGAGTAGGCACTGATTTCCAATGCACGGGCAAACCCTGCCGCAGTGGTGGCGCTGTAATCACCGATCAGCTCCTCCTTGCCGGCGAAGGCCAGGCAGTGCACCAGACCATCGAGAACACCCCACTTCTGCTTGATTTCAGCGAACACCGCCTCCATCTGGGCAGGATCCTGCACGTTGAGCGGCAGGAAGAGACTGGGTTCAAGGGGAGCGGTCAGCTCACGCACCTTGGCTTCGAAGCGGCCCTTGTCATCGGGGAGATAGGTGATGCCCAGCTCAGCGCCAGCG
>WTHL01000105.1 GCA_011523155.1 Synechococcus sp. PL34863bin_39
TCGGCTTCGGCTGGGGGGAGACCGTTTATTCCGGCGTCACCTTCCCCCTGGTGGAGCCCGGCCTGCGCCACGTCGTCAAACTCGGCTTTCGCCGCATCGTGGTGTTTCCCTACTTCCTGTTCTCGGGTGTGCTCGTCAGCAGGATTCGTCAACACACCGAACTGGTCGCCGCCGACCATCCGAATGTGGAGTTCATCTCGGCGTCCTATCTCGGCGATCATCCGCTGGTGCTCGACACCTTTGTCGAACGGGTGCAGGAAGTGCTCGGCGGCGAAACGGCGATGAACTGCTCACTGTGCAAATACCGGGCCCAGGTTCTCGGCTTCGAAGATGAAGTCGGCCTGGCCCAGGAAAGTCATCACCATCACGTCGAAGGACTGACCGACGGCTGTGACCTGTGTGAGCGGGAATGCACCGGCGCCTGTCAACCCGACGGCATTCCCATCCCCCTGGGCACCCACCATCAGTCGGACAGCCAAGACCACAGCCACGGCCATGACCATGGAGACGGCCACTCCCATGGTCACAGCCATCACCCCTACCCCCATGCCGAGCACCCCCTCGGACCGGGCACCCTGCGCAGAACGACGCAAGCCGGTGAAGCATCTGACACAGAAAGCTGAAGGAATCCGGTGGATCCGGAAGCCTCAGAAATCTCAGTCGTAACCGCGTCCCGCGAGACTCCGGAAGATAAGCAGGGCTTATCAAGCCTGTGCAAAGACGGACCAAAGCCGCTGTTTTCCACAGGCCAGCACCCGTTTTCCACGCCACCGGCCTGCTCAATGCTGAAAACGGGGGAATCCGCGGCGGCACGACGGGGTTCATTAAGACCTCCCTTATGGGTATCGACGGGTACTTGACAGCGGGAAGCCCGCCGTCGGCCATCACACCTGAGACGAGGGACCTGAAGAACAAAGCCAGTGACAGCAACGAGTCTCAATTGAGATCACAATCGGTATTCGCTTCATCGGCCGCTTTGACGAAGCCCCCCTGGTTGTGGCTTCTTGGATGGGTCGAATCGATGGCGAGAGCGTCGCGTGAACCGGAATCAACTGGAGGATTATTTGGAGACAGACCAAGCTGCAGGTCTTGCGGAGCAGCCTTCAACGGCAGGGCTCGCGGCAGCACCGGAGGGTGTGGTCAGCCTTGAAGCGGAAATTCCCGAGGTGCTTTACCGCGGCATGAAGGATTTCATCGGCGGTCACCCTCAGTGGGATCAGTACCGGGTGATGAGTTCCGCGCTGGCGAACTTTCTGTTCCAGAACGGCTGTGAGGAGCGCGCTGTGACCGAGCGCTATCTCAACGATCTGTTCAGTCGGCAGCAGCCCTGAGAATCCCCTGGCATGCCCGCCTGGTGATCGCCATCATCGTCAGCGTCGGGCTCTGCCAGCTCGAGGTAGGCCAGCAGGCACCATCCACCACCAGCACATTGCGGCAGCGCCACAACCGGTTCCAGCCATCCACGACGCTGGTGGTGTCCGAGTTCCCCATCGGAGCCCCGCCCACTTCGTGCACGTAGTAACCAGGTGGGGGTGCCTGCTCGGCCGTGGCAGCACTTCCAGTGACAAGGGGTTCGATCAACGGCATCCGCACCAGGTCCTGCAACGGCTTCATCACGCCTCCCGCGGCTGCGATCGCCTCCCGCATGGTGTGTTGCATGTGGCGCACCATCGCGTCCTCATTCCGGCCCCAACGGCAGTCGATATAGGGAATGGGCACGCCCCAGCGGTCGGTCCGTTGCGAGAGGGTGACGCGGTTGCCGGCATCGGGCAGCACTTCACCATGCCCGATCAGAAAGCCCAGCCTGCAGCCTGATTGCCGTTTCAGCGCCTGCGGTGGGTCAAAGCGATTGATCCCCCCCCAGAGCCCGTATCCCCTGAGGAAATCGACAGGCGCTGTGGTGCTGTCCAACACGGCACCGAAGGGCAGAAAGAAACTGCCGGCTCCGGAGAGCGGTGCTGGATTCACCGATGCCGAGGCTGCAGGCACAGCAAAGAAGCGGCAGCTCGACACGTGATCCATCAGACAGCGGCCGAGCTGCCCTGAGGGATCCTCGAAGCCCTGGCCGTCAGTCTGGCGTTCGGAATTGAGCAGCAACCTCAGGGTCTGAATCGTGGAGGCGCACAGCACGATCAACGGTGCCTCCAGGCGCACCCGTGAGCCATTCCGGAGGTTGACGGCCACCACACCACTGGCGCGGTCCTGACCGGGCGCCATCAGCAGGCGCTCCACCATGGCACCGCTTCGGATCTCCACACGTCCCGTCGCCAGGGCCCGCTTCAGGGTGCTGCCGCAGCTGCTGGACCGGGGCCAGGCCGTCTCTGGACTGCTCGCAGGAAGTTCAAAGCCCCGGGAAGGTATCCAGGGGTGGCCATACGTCTTTTGCACACTCAGGCCGAAGGCCTCTTCCTCCGCCGTGGAGGGCAGAGCCTGCCGTGCCCAGCCGTCGGGCACCTGCGCCAGGCCATCGCGGCGGCCATGGATCGCCAGCTCCTGCTCAAGAGCGGAATAGTGCGGGGCAAGGTCGGCATGGCTGATGGGCCAGGCAGGCCCGTGGCCATCCCGCTCGGCGGCTTTGAAATCCTGGTCGGACAACCGCAGGGTGATTCCACCCCAGGTGAGGCTGCGGCCTCCGACCTGATGGCCTCGCGTCCAGAGGAAGGGGCGATCCGAAGGATGGTGATACGGATGATCCTGTTCGTTGATATAGAGAGCAGGGTTCTGCTTCCAATAGCCCGGATGCTGGGCCTGCTGACGGTGGCTGCCAGCGATGACCCCCTGAAGGCGACGCACCATGTTGGCAGCCTCGTTGCCCTTCGCCTGCGCGGCCGACAGCTCGGGCCCGGCTTCCAGAACAAGAACGCGGACCCCTGCTTCGGCCAGAGTCATGGCCGCAACACCGCCGGTGGCTCCCGATCCCACCACGATCGCCTCAAAAGGACGCTGACTCACGGCGCTGCCTGCTCTGAAGAGCATTGTGCGGGAAAGCCTTCCGAAACTTCACGTCAAGCAGACGGGTGATCTGCTGAGAGCCGAAGGGTGATCTACCGATGGGCAAACCATCAAAAAAGCCCCCCGGAAGAATTCCGGAGAGCTTTCAGGACATTGGTGGCGGGGGGGAGATTTGAACTCCCGACCTTCGGGTTATGAGCCCGACG
>WTHL01000017.1 GCA_011523155.1 Synechococcus sp. PL34863bin_39
CCTGGACACCAGTCCCGAGCATTACGACCGGATCATCACGACCCGCACGTATCAGGAACGTCTCGAGACCCTGCAGCGTGTTCGCCATGCAGGCATCACACTCTGCTGCGGCGGCATCATCGGGATGGGTGAATCAACGCGCGACAGGGCTTCCATGCTGCAGGTGCTCGCAACCATGGACCCCCATCCCGAAAGTGTGCCGATCAATGCGCTGGTGGCTGTCGAAGGCACACCATTGGAGGAGCAACCTCCTGTCAATCCCCTTGATCTGGTGCGCATGGTGGCGACAGCGCGGATCCTGATGCCAAAAACCAGGGTGCGTTTGAGTGCTGGCCGGGAGCAAATGACGCAGGAAGCACAGATTCTCTGTCTGCAGGCTGGTGCCGATTCGATTTTTTACGGGGAGACACTCCTCACCACAGGGAATCCGGCTGTGGAGGCCGATCGGGCTCTTCTCGCTGCTGCCGGTGTGAGTGCCAGTTGGCAGGATGCCGAACCTTCGACTGTCCTGACCTCGTCTCCCTGAACGGTCCCGATGGGGCGTTCGGAGGCATTGCTTGCTGCGGTGTTGTTTTGTTGTTCAGAGCACAGATTTTGTCGTCTGTCTGAGCGACCTTGACGAAGTGCTAAGGGGATTCCCGCAGCACCTCGATAGCTGCACGATTCGAATGAGTAAGCGAGGAATGCATCCACTCCTGATGGATTGCAACAGGCCGAAATCCCAGAAGAACCAAACAGGTCATCAGTTGTCCTTGGTCGACAGCGACCTGGCTTCCGCCCAGTACAAGCGGTTCGTTCGCGATGAGATGACTGATTGATCGATGCGATGACTCTGTTGTTGTCTGCATGAGCCCACGGTCTCCAACCAGCTCAACCGTTGAGGTGCGCCAGCAGCTTTCAGCTTGCTGTTGGTAGTCCCTCTGTGATCGACAGTGTCAGGTCGGAGTGGGGGGTCCTCATCGCGATCAGGGTTTGATGGCGGTCAGCCTCGTAAGCCTGAACAGCAGCTTCAAGAGAGGGAAATTCAATCAGAATGCTGACCGATCCCGGCGTTCCCTCTCTCACATCTGAAGCAATATTCCGAATTAACAGTGTTCCACCCACTGACGGTAGCCAGTCGTTCAACGCTGTCAGGAATGGAACCATCCCCAACGGTGTGTGAATGGTTCCTGTTGTTAACCAATAGCCCTTGGTCATTGCACTCTGTGGTCGAAGAATCAAGTTAAGAGAGTCAACGATCAAGCCGACCCACAATCCCTTTTCCGTCGGCAGCTCAGAAGGCATGACGACCGGGCTCAGGATTCCTTGACTACCCTGCAGTGCTGTTGTCGATCATTGTGGCCAAGCTCGGGGAGATCAAGCTGAGGCAGATTCAGCAGCTGAACACAGCAGACAGCCGTTACTTCATTCGTCTGCACAAAGAAGTGCTCAACTGGATGATGAGGACCTTGTCGGTTGACACCTACGGATTGACCTGGGTCCAGTTCACCAAGGGAGTGGCAGTGGGCGCCTTCACGGCCTGGTTGATGCTGCGTTGAACCTGGCGCAGTTGTGATCCCCCGGCCCTGAACAGCAGTTCTGGAGCGAGCCTCGGACCGGGGCTTGCCGAGGCCCGCCTTAGGTTGAGGAAGACGTTCAGGTGTCCGAGAAGAACGTGGATTTGCGAGGGTCTGCCCGACGTCTGATGAAATTTGCAGCTGCTGGTCCATGACGTCGTCCGACGACACAACGACCCTCGTGGCAGCGTTTTATGCCTTTGTTCCCCTGGCCGCCTCGCTGCGCGAGTCTCTGCTGCAGCGTCTCCCGGAGATCGCCTCGAGCGGGGGGATCAAGGGCTCTGTACTCGTTGCACCCGAGGGCGTGAATGGAACGGTCAGCGGTCCCGTTCAGGCCGTGGAGTCCATGCTCCGCGATCTGCGTGCAGAGCTGGTGCTGGGTGAAGACCATTTCGCCCGTTTGGAGGTCAAGCGAAGCTGGAGTGATCAGCAGGTCTTCCGCCGCTTCAAAGCAAGGCGTAAACGGGAGATTGTGACGATGGGCTGTGCCGACGTCAGTCCGGCCCGGTCCGTAGGCACCTACGTGGAGCCGGCGCAGTGGAATGCGCTGGTGGATGATCCTGAAACGCTGGTGATTGACACACGCAACACCTACGAGGTGGCCATCGGCAGTTTTGACGGTGCTCTCAATCCCCAGACGGAGAGTTTTCGCGACTTCCCCGCCTGGGCGGAACGGGAACTCAGGCCCCTCGTTGCCCGGGAGGCCCCCAAGCGAATTGCGATGTTCTGCACGGGGGGGATTCGATGTGAGAAGGCCAGCAGCTACCTGCAGCAGCAGGGGTTCGGCGAGGTCCACCACCTGCGAGGCGGGATTCTGAACTATCTCGAGCAGACGCCGGAGGCGACCTCACGATGGCGGGGCGAGTGTTTTGTCTTCGATCAGCGCGTGGCCCTGAACCATCGCCTCGAACCTGGCGTTCACAAACTCTGTCATGCCTGTGGCCTGCCTCTGACACCTGAGCAGCGCGCTCTGGAGAGCTACGTGAGAGGAGTGCAGTGCCTGCACTGCGTGGATCGGTTCACCGATGCCGATCGACGACGTTTCGCGGAGCGTCAACGTCAGCTTGATCAGGCCAAGGCGATGCAGGATGCCGGCATCGGGGACTCCATCCAGCCCTGATGACGACGCTGCCTGTTCTCTACAGCTTCCGACGCTGCCCCTATGCGATGCGCGCGCGGTGGTCTCTGCTGAACTCAGGTCTGATGGTGGAGTGTCGCGAGGTGAGCCTCAGGAGCAAACCCCAGGCTCTGTTGGAGGCATCGGCAAAAGGCACGGTCCCGGTGCTGGTGCTGCCCTCAGGTCAGGTGATCGATGAAAGTCTGGCGGTGATGCACTGGGCCCTTGCCCAGGCGGATCCCCTGGATCTGTTGGCGACAGCCATGACCGCCGATCAGCGGGCGTGCATCTCAGCGGTCATTGCCCGGAATGACGCGGTGTTCAAGCATCACCTCGACCGGTTCAAATATGCCGATCGTTATCCCGGGGCTTGCCGCGACGAGCACCACAGCCAGGGCATGCTGATTCTGCGTGACTGGGCGGAGTCTGTCGGTCGCAGCGGCTGGCTGGTCGGTGATCGATGCACGCTTGCCGATGCGGCTGTCTGGCCCTTCGTGCGCCAGTGGCGCATCGCCGACCCCGACGGCTTCGATCGCTGCGAAGATCTGCTCCCCTTGCGGCAGTGGCTTGATCGTTTTCTCGACAGTGGAGTGTTCTCACGCCTGATGCAGCGATGGGATCCCTGGATGCCTGGGGATCCCCCGCTGCTGTTTCCAGCCGATGCCGAAGCTGTGTCCTTGACGCAGCCCCTGTTTCATCTGGCTTTAGCCCGCGACTGGCAGCAGGCCCTGGAGGATGGTGTCTACAGGGTCTCCACACGCGGGAGGACTCTCCACCAGGAAGGCTTCATTCATGCCTCCACAGCGGAGCAGCTGAGCGACACGTACCGGCGCTTCTACGCCGATGCCGGAGACGTGCTGCTGCTGCGGCTCGACCCTCAACTACTGCCGATGCCCCTGCGTGCCGATCCATCTCCGACCGGTGACTGCTTCCCCCATCTGTATGGAGAGCTCCCTGTGGATCGGGTGATCCATGTCTCCCGTTATGAGGATGGCTGAGATGGTGGTGTCGCCAACCCTTGAGCAGCTGGAGCTGCAGGCACAGCAGACGGGACTGCTGTTGAGAGTGCAGATGGCGCGACCAGCCGGGATCTGGACATTGCGGCTTGTGGTGGCGGAACCATCAGGCGCTGGACGGGCCAACCTTCTGGGCGAATTGAAGGGCTGGGCCTACCCCGGGAAGCGGGGCTTTCAGCTCGACACCATGCGCGTGCTGCCGAAGGCGCCACCCGGTGTTGGCCCCCTGATCTGGGCCGCAACCATGGCCTGGGCTAGGGAGGTCACACCTTGTCGTGAGGCGCGTCTTCTCGCCATTGACGACGACCCGCGGCAGCATCGACGACTTGTGCGTTATTTCCGCTCCCTCGGATTCGTTCCAACCCGCCTGCTTGGAGCAGCGCCATCCGATCTTCCACTGCGGCTGATCTGGGGTGGTGCGGGTCAGTTGATGGTGGGTGACTGTGACCATGTTTTTCGGCAGGCACTCAGGCGGTGGGGCCAGGTCCACCCCCGACACCGCGACTGATCCGGTGCCCAGGTTGGGCAGCGTGATAGCTGCTGCGAACCAGGGGGCCACTCCGGATATGGGTGAACCCAAGGGTCTGGGCAATGCGCTCCAGTCGCTCGAATTCATCGGGATGCCAGTAACGAGCTACGGGCATGTGGGCTAGTGAAGGTCGCAGGTACTGACCCAGCGTCAACCGATCACAGTTGACGGCACGCAGTGCCTCCATCGTCACAACCACTTCGTCGAAGTCTTCACCGAGCCCGAGCATCAGCCCGCTTTTGGTGGGGATGGAAGGGGCCAGGGCCTTTGATGCAGCCAGAAGAGCCAGGGATCGGCGGTAGGTGGCTCCGCGACGGACCTCCCCTTGGAGGCGTTCAACCGTTTCCAGATTGTGGTTGAAGCAGACCGGTCCCGCCTGCAGCACGGTCTGGAGTCGCCGGCGCTGGGCCTCTTCACCAATCAGCGGATCGTTGTGACCACCCCAGAAATCGGGCGTGAGCACCTCAATCGGGAGCAGTGGATTGCGGCGGTGGATGGCATCCATCGCTGCTGTGAACAGGCTTGCACCATGGTCAGCGAGGTCGTCACGTGCCACGGCGGTCAGCACCACATAACGGAGGCCCATCTGTTCCACAGCCTCCGCGACCCGCTCGGCCTCACCTGTGTCCAACGGCATCGGGGATCGGCCTTTGTCCACCTGACAGAACGCGCAGCTTCTGGTGCAGATGGATCCACCCAGCAGAAATGTCGCTGTTCCTGCTGCGTAGCACTCCGCGCGGTTCGGGCAGCGCCCCTCCTCGCAGATGGTGTGGAGCCCTCCGCGTTTCACCAAACCCTGCACGGTCTCCAGTTGTGAGACATTTCCGATCGGACGTCTCAACCATTCGGGCAGACGTTCCTTCGGGGGGATCTGGCTGTAACGGCTCGGTTGGCTCATCGCAATGCGGATCCTGCGTTCATTCAACGGTGCGCCTGCCTTCGAGTGCACGGGTGAGCGTGACGTCGTCGGCGTATTCCAGTTCGCTGCCGACCGGCAAGCCGTAGGCAATGCGGCTGACGGTGGTGAACGGTCTGAGCAGTCGGGCCAGATACAGACTCGTGGTGTCTCCTTCCACACTCGGGGTGAGAGCAAGGATCACTTCCTCGACATGCTCCTGATCCACCCGAGCCACGAGACTGGTGATCTGCAGCATCTCCGGACCGACGCCATCCATGGGAGAGATCAGTCCACCCAGGACGTGATAGCGACCGTTGTATTCCCTGGTGCGCTCCAGTGCCAGCAGATCACGGGAATCGGCGACAACGCAGATCTGCCCCTGGTCGCGGTCGGGGTTGCGGCAGATCTCACAACACGGTTCGGCGCTGAGATGAAAGCAGCTCTGGCATTGCCCGACCTGGGTGCGCGCAGCGAGCAAGGCGTCAGCGAAGCTGCGGATCTGTTCCTCCGGTTGACGAAGCAGATGGAGTGCGAGGCGCTGGGCGGTGCGTGGGCCGATTCCCGGAAGCCTCTCAAACTGATCGATCAACCGTGCCAGCGGTCGCGTGAAGCCGCTCAGGGGTCTGCTGCAAGTGGATGAAATCTAGGCAGGGTGTCCAGGGCAGAATGGTGCGAGGTCAGACACCCGGTTGATGCGTTCCTTGCTCTCCAAATCGCTGCGTTACGGGATGACGCTTCTCTGTCTTGTTGTGCTGACTGCCTGCAGTGGCGCTGGAGCTGGCCTCAATTCCTTCCAGAGTCCCGATGGGCGCTATGCCTTTCTCTATCCGACGGGCTGGAGCCGCGTTGCTGTCAGCGGAGGACCCCAGGTGGTGTTCCACGACCTGATCAACAGTGACGAAACCGTCAGTTTGGTGGTGTCCGATGTCGATGCTGATGATGAACTCCAGCAGCTCGGCAGTGCGGTGGCTGTCGGTGAACGTCTGCGGCGCGATGTGATCGCCCCTGAAGGCAGTGGACGGCAGGCTGACCTGGTGGAAGCCAGGGAGCGTGACAACGCAGGCCATCGGTTCTACGACCTTGAATTCGCGGTTCACCTCGAGGATCGCGACCGGCATGAACTGGCCACGGTTGTTGTGGATCGCGGTCGTCTCTACACCCTGGCCACCAGCACCAACGAAGCACGCTGGAGCAAGGTGAAGGGGTTGTTCCAGCAGGTGATTGAATCGTTCACCTTGCTGATCTGATCGGGACGCCAATCCTTCCGGTTGCATCCCTGGCTCGACCTCTGACCGCTGTCAGTTGTTCCGGGGCTCGGCCGGCCACTGGGTGTCGAGGTAGCTGATCCCATCCTGTTCAAAAGGAATCGCGTCCAGCTGTTCGGCATCGAGGTCGGTCGTGCCCATGGCGGTGATCAGCCCACCGAGCTCCATCGGGCCCAGATCTGTTTTGAGATTGCGTCCCGCAGCCGTGATCAGTGCGGGAAGTTTGATGATGTTGTCCGGTTTCGTGAGTGAGGTGAACAGGCTCTTGAGCACCAGTTGCTGACGCGCGAGCCTCCCGAAATCCCCTTCTCCATCGTGGCGCCAGCGCAGAAAGCCCTCGAGGTCATTCCCTTTCAGCACCTGGGGACCAGGCTGCAGATCGATATAGAGACCCTGCGTGCGGTCGACGTAGTACAGGCGCTTGGGGACATCCACGGTGACGCCTCCCATCAGGTCGCTGATGCTGCGGATGACCTCCAGATTGATGAGCATGTGGTGGCGAACCGGTCGACCCATCAGCCTGCTCAATTCTTGTTTGACCGCGTCAGTCCCTCCGTAGGCGTAGAGGGCATTCACCTTCATCGGTCCGAATCGAGCTGAGTCGACGTAGCTGTCGCGGGGAATCTGCGTGATCTCCGTGGTTCCGTTGCTCACCCTGATCGTGAACATCGTGTCGGTGTTGCCACCGCCGGCATCCATCCCGAGCACCACGATGGTTCGATTGCCGATGCCCGTCCAGGAGGCGAAGGGGTTCTCCAGAGGCAGACCCAGCACCGTCTTCGGCCGGCTGGTTTCCGGCAGCAGCACCATGCTCAGGGGAACGGCAAGGGCCAGCCCCGAGGCGAGCCCAAGAGTCACGGCGATCACCAGTGATCGTGCACGTGGTCCAACCCTGGTGGGCAGAGGTGTTGTCATGCCGAAACTTTAGGTCTCCTCCTGTCTCCTTTTAAGAAACGCTTCCACTGGTCTGTCAGGCGGCTCCTATCCCATCAGGGGCTCACTGATCACCATGGAGGCGCAGGGCAGCTGGTTCACCAGACTGCTCGTGCGATCGCTGGCGGGGATCGGCAGGCCGCCCACCCGGCGCCGCTGCGATCTCAGGATCACCAGGTCATGCTCTCCTGCGCGTCGCTCGATCATGGTGTTGATTCCTGGGCCCCGCACCAGTTCGATCGCGATGCGCGCGGCTTGCTGGCCACGGGGTTTCCACCGACTGAGCTCTTGGGTCATCCAGCCGTGGTCGTGATGGCTGTAGCGAGGGTCATGCACATGCAGCAGGGTGATGTGGATGCCCTCAGGGTCCTCTGCGGAGTCCATCAGTCGCAGCGCTAGTTCGAACTGCTCTCTGGCACTGGCCGAAAAGTCCTTGATCGGCACCAAGATCCGATTGAGGCGTGTGGTTGGACACGCCTGAAGATTGGCCACCACGACCGGGCAGTGGGCGCTGCGGCAGACCCCATCCACCAGATCCCCGAACAGCCAGTTGCGCAGTTTGTCCGGTCGGCCTGCGCCGATCAGAAGCAGATCTGCACCATGCTCTAGGGCGCTGCGACTCATGCCTCCGGCGATGTCCTCATCCAGGCGAAGCAGGCTGCGGGTTGACACATCCAGCCCCCGTCCGATGCGATCGGCCTCCTGAAGCCGCAACCGGGCTGCGGCCACAGCCTGGTTCAGCCCTCCGCGTGCCTCCTCGAGGCTTGGACACACCAACGCCAAGGGCAGCAACTGACCGGACGATCCACCGCTGCCGTGCACCAGCCGGGAGGCGAGGCTGAGCAGCTGCTGCTCGGTTGAGGGGTTCGCCACGGGCACAACGATCCTCAGTGGCCGTCGCACCACTTCCCCCGGTTCGTCATCGGTCGAGAGGTTCAGCGTTGTCCATTCGGGGTGTTCGGGATAGCCCCCCCCTGGTTCGGCAGGCTCTAAAAGACGAGCAACGGACCGGGCCGTCAGAACCGGGCCAAGGGTGGCGGTCACGACCATCAGCACCAGCACGCTGTTCAACACGATCGGCTCGAGCAGGCCTGCCTGATAGCCGATGAAGGCGGTCGCCAGGGTGGCGGCCACTTTGGGCATGGTCAGCGACCAGATCATCAACACCTGATGGCGGCTGTAGCGAAACCACCGGCCTGCCATCAGGGCCGCAAGACCTTTGCAGCCCAGGGCACCGATCAGCATCAGTCCTGTGAATTTGAAGTTGCTGAGGCTCGCAGCGATGCTGTTGAGATCCAGAAGCAGGCCGAGATCAATGAAGAAGATCGGGATGAAAAGAGCTCCGCCCACGAAGATCACCAATTCCTTGGCTTTGCCCTCAGGCAGAACGGAATTCACGGCCAGGCCGGCCAGGAACGCACCGACGATCTTTTCCACACCAGCCAGTTCAGCTCCCAGAGAAGCGATGAACAGTGACAGGATCACGGCCAGAAAGACCCTGTTGTCATCGGTGATGCTGCGCATCCAGAGGCGTTGGCCGACCATGCGGATCCCGGCGATCACGGCAACTGCAAAGATCGCGATGCTCAACAGGAGTCCCGCGAAACCGACCGGCGTGAGATTGCCCTTGCCCATTCCGAGAGCGACCGCCAGAAGCATCAAGGCAGCGATGTCCGTGAGAATCGTGCTGCCGATGCTCACGATCACGGACTCATCGCGCTGGGCGCCATAGCTCCGCACGATCGGATAGCCCAGTGGTGTGTGCGATGCCATCAAGGCCCCCATCAGCAGACACGGCACGAGCGGAAAGCCGAACAGGCTGCCGATGGCGATTCCGGTGGCTGCTCCCAGAACGAAGGTGAGGGATCCGAACGCCATCGAACGGTTCCTGACCCGTTGAAATTCCTCCAGGTCGATTTCCAGGCCGACCGTGAACAGGAGATAGATCGCTCCGATGTCGGACAGCAGCCGGATCGTTTCGCCTTCCGGCTGCAGCCATTGCAGAACATGAGGGCCCGCCAGGACACCGGCCAGGAGCAGCCCCACAAGATCCGGCAGTCGCAGACGCCGGAAGATGGGTGGAACGACCACCGTGATCGCGAGAAGCAGGGCGAAGATGCCAACGGGATGGTGCATCAGGTGCGACAGGGCATCACCCTGGCCCCCGTCAACGAGGCTTCCAGCGGCAATCAACACCGTGTTGAGAGGATCCGCGGTCACAGATTCAGGGGCTCATCGGGTTGCAGACCGGCCTGGACGCGCCAGAGGTCGGCATAGGCACCACCCTGCTGAAGCAGATGATCGTGTTGGCCACGCTGCACGATCCGGCCCTGGTCGAGAACGATGATCTGATCGGCGTGTCGCACAGTGCTGAGTCGGTGCGCAATCACCAGTGTGGTTCGGTTCGCCGTGATCTGCAGCAACGAACGCTGAATCGCCGCTTCCGTTTCGTTGTCGACGGCGGCCGTCGCTTCATCCAGCACCAGCACCGGTGCATTTTTGAGAATGGCTCTCGCCAGGGCGATGCGCTGACGCTGGCCACCCGAAAGCCGCTGCCCCCGCTCGCCGACGAGCGTGTCATACCCCTCGGGGAGCGCAGCAATGAAGCCATCGGCTTCGGCCAGCTCCGCCGCCTTGATCACATCCCTCCGACTTGCTGACGGCATGGCGTAGGCGATGTTGTCAGCCACCGAGCCATGGAAGAGGTACACCTCCTGGCTGACCAGCGCGATGCTGCGGCGAAGATCGCGGAGGTCAAGTGAGTCGATCGCATGGCCATCCAGAAGGATGCTCCCCTGATGCAGTGGGTACAGACGCAGGAGCAGTTTCACCAGTGTGCTTTTGCCAGACCCCGTGGCTCCCACGATCCCGACGGTCTGGCCGGCCTCGATCGCAAGACAGAAGTCCTTCAGAAGCGGGTCACGGTGGCGGTAGCCGAAGTCGACATGGTCAAAGCGGATCGAGCCCTTGACCCGCGAGGGGTCGAGGGACTGCGTCCCACTCCGGATCTGAATCGGCGTGTCGGTGAGATTCAGGACCCGTCTGGTCGAGGCCATCGACCGCTGGTAGTCATCGAGGGTTCGACCGAGGGTGGTGAGGGGCCAGAGAAGACGCTGGGTGATGAAGACCAGAAAGCTGTAGGTCCCGATGCTCAGCGTCCCCTGCCACGTTTTCAGACCTCCGATCAACAGGATCGCGATGAATGCAAAGAGGATCGCGAAGCGGATCAGGGGGATGAAGGCAGCTGACAGCCGAATTGCCTGACGGTTGCAGAGCCTGTAGGCGTCGCTCTGCAGGCGGAGTTGCTCAAGCTCCCAGGGTTCGGCGGTGAAGCTCTTGATCGTGAGCATGCCGTTGAGATTGTTGGCAAGCCTGCTGCCCAGGTCTCCAGCCTTGCGGCGCACCTCCTGATAGTGGGGCTTCAGGCGACGCTGAAAGCGGAGCGACCCCCACAGAATCACTGGGATCGGCAGGTAAGCGAACAGCGCCACCTCAGGGGCGGACAGGGCCATGGCGCCACCAACCAGAACCACGGTGGTGATCAGTTGCAGGATCTCGTTGGCGCCTCGATCGAGAAAACGCTCGAGCTGATTGATGTCGTCATTCAGAACCGTCAGCAGTCGGCCGCTGCTGTCATGCTCAAAAAACTCCATCTCCAGTTGCTGGAGATGGTCATAGGTTTCAAGGCGAAGACTGTGCTGGGTTGTCTGCGCCAGATTGCGCCAGAGCACTCCGTAGAGATATTCGAACAGAGACTCGCCACTCCACACGGCGAATGACAGAGCAGCCAGAAGCAACAGCTGGCTGGGAACACTCTCAGGGCCAAATCGAGCCATCCAGGCGGTCGTCCCGCCGTCAACCTGGCTGGATGCCAGAACGTCCACTGCCAGGGCGATCAGAACCGGAGGGGCCAGATCGAGAAGTTTGTTGATGACTGAGCAGACTGCTGCCCAGATCACGAGTGATCTGTGGGGGCGCAGGTGGCGCAGCAACCTCTGCAGGGTGGATCTGTCGGAAATCAAGCGTTCTGTTGCGGACAAACAGTTTTTCCTGAGTGTCAGTTCTAGACCGGTGTTGACGATCGAGGAGGTTCCATGACCCGTTCACGTTCGATCAATCGTTATCACCGGTTTGTGGCCAGGAAGCGTCGCCGGGGTCTCCGCGCCGCTCTCCCCCATCTGAGCCCGGATGGTGCTCAGTCGCCTGACTCCGTGGAGGTCACGTCCCGTCTTCAGGCCCGTGCCGCATCGGAAGACCTTCGCCTCGAGCTTGCCAGCCTGGATGAAGGTGTCTGAGGTGGCGTCTCTTTAAGGATGACCCACTAAAAAAGCCACCGCATCAGCGGTGGCTTTGATCGATGTCGCGATGGAGCGACAGTCAGTTCACCAGCGATTGCCGCCGCCACCGGCGTAACCACCGCCGCCGCCGCCGCCGTAGCCACCGCGGCCACCGCCGCCGCCACCGGTGCGCTCACGGGGGGTTGCCTTGTTGACGCGGATCATCCGGCCCATCCACTCAACATTCTGAAGATCGTCGATGGCTTTCTGTTCGTCAGCGTCACTTGCCATCTCGACGAAGGCGAAACCGCGTTTGCGGCCGGTCTCGCGATCGAGAGGAAGGCTTGCACTCTTCACTTCGCCGTACTGGCTGAACAGGTCGAGCAGGTCTTCCTGCTCAGCCTGGAAGGAGAGGTTGCCGATGTAGATGGTCATTCCTGTGGGGACCGTTGGACGTGAGTGATCAGTGAAGTCGTGGTCCGGAAAGGAAGTCCTTGATGCTGAAGCTGGTGAGCTGAAGCCGGGGGGAGCGAGCCGATCAGAGCCGAACGCTGAAGCTGATGCCT
>WTHL01000267.1 GCA_011523155.1 Synechococcus sp. PL34863bin_39
GGAGGCAGATCAAAGCCATAACCACTGCTGTGGGCCTGATACACGACGCGGCGACCACGCAGACGCCGGAGCAGCCCTGGAACATCAAACCCCCAGCTGACCAGCCAGATCCCGTCGTCGGAGCTGCGCTCCTCCTGCAGGAGGTCGTCGAGGAACGGCAGATCCCGCTCACGGGCGCGGTAGGTGACCACCTGGGTCGGCCGGATCGTCGACAGCAGACGTGCCGTCTGCAGGGCAACACTCAATCCCCCGCAACGAAAACGGGTTCCGGTGCCAGGCACCAGAACCCTGATCAGAGCCTGACCCTCGGCGGAGGGCTGCTGCGATGGCATTAGGCGGCGGCGGCCTCGGTGCTGCCGGCGCGCTGACGACGGGTCAGGAAGCCGAACAGAACCTTGCCGATGGCAGCCACCAGATTGCCTTCGAGCTCCTTGAACATGTTCATGTTCAGGTGGAAAGCATGGTTGGCCTCCTCCACGATGCGATCGGCCATGGCCTGATCGATGGGGAGCTCATCCATGGTGGAGCGGTAGTTGGTCTTGAAGGCCTTCTCGTCGGCGATGTCGTCGAAGACGTAGAAGCGGAGGCCGTCATCGCCCTCCATGTTCATGGCCTTCTGGGCGATGTTCTTGAGAATCTGACCACCTGACAGATCACCCAGGTAACGGGTGTAGTGGTGCCCGACCAGCAGTTCCGGCGACTCCTTGGCGATCGCATGGATGCGCTCGACATAGGCCGCTGCCGAGGGTGAGGGCTGAATCTGATCCTTCCAGCCTTCGCCGAAGTAGTAGGTGAGATCCTGCTCGAGCGACTCGCGGCGATTGAGCTGCTTCATGCCGACAGGGCCGACCACCGGATGGCCATCGAGCTTGCCGATCTCCTCCTCCATCGCGTCGTAAACGAAATAGAGGTCAGCCACCAGCTTCCTGTAGCTGGCCTTGTCGACCACACCCTTCAGGAAACAACTCACGAAGCCGGTGTTCTCGGCCATGGTGTGGGACTTCTTCGTGCCTTCACGCAGTTGGGAAGCCAGAGCGACTGACATGGTTGTTGCAGAAATCACCAGTCCATCGACCCTATAAGGAGTCACCGGATCCAAGGGCTGGAGCGTTGCGAAGGGTTACGCCGCAGGCTCCGATGCCGCGGATCCATTGAAGAGAACGAACAGGTCGCGGCAGATCTGCTGCAGCTGTTTGGCCTGCGCCAGCTGGGGAGGATGGGCACCCTCCGGCGTCCAGTCGCCCACGGTGGCCAGCCGCCAGCGCTCGCCGTCGTAGGTGAGGCCGCGCATCACCACCCCCAGGAGGGGTGAGCGCTGGCGGCGGGGGTCGTCCTGCAGTCGCAGCTGCAGCATCAGGCTGCGGCACTGGAGGCGAGGACTCCAACCGGGAAAGTGAAAGGAGAGATCAAGCGTTTCCTCCTCCGTCCACTGGCGGGTGAGGGGGTCATCACGCCACGGGCTGAGGTTGGCGTTGGCGGCGGGGAAGGTCTGCCGCACGAGGGTGACGGCTGAGGCCAGGGTCTGGGCCAGGAACAGGCTGTGAGTGGCTTCAGCTGCGTTCACGCGCCTCGATCAAGCACTGGAATCAGGATGAATGCTGCGGGGAGGGACCGCCAGCGACCGTTACGGTTGCGACCAGGTGTGCAGATCAAGGTTTTGCGCTGAAAGGGTTTGCGCTGCTCCGTGCACTACTCGGTCTCCGCCACGGAGCGCACGATGTAGGCCGGCCGGGGAGCAGCCCCTGCCAGCAGCCTGCCAACGGCATCACCCACGAGGGCCAGTCCGATCAGCTGCAGGGCCCCCAGCCCGAGAAGCAGCGCTCCCAGCAGCGCCTGCCCCTGGCCCAGACCGCCCAGCAGCGCCAGACCCACCAGGACAACAACCAACGCCGCGAGGTGTGCCACACCACGCCAGAGAGAGAACGAGGCCGCGGAACCCGAGAACGGCATCAGGCCCGCCAGGCTGCTGCCCGGACGCCAGGGCCGGCGCCAGGAGGCCCGGTCTGAACGGCGGCGCCCCCGTTGGTAGGGAACCGCGATCCTGCGGTATCCCGTCCAGGCCAGCGAACGCCCGGAGCCTGGACAGGCTTGCCGCAGATCGACGAGAAGGCCCAGCACCGGTGCAGCGATCAGACAGAAGTCATCGGCCATCGGCCCCACCGGAAGCACGGTCAGCAGGCGACGCAATAGAGACAGACCAACGGGGGCCTCCGGATCACCGTCATCAGGACGGCTGGCCTCCGGAACAGCGGGAACCAGGTCGGCCCCATCCCGCCAGCACTGGATCATGCGTTCGATCACTTCAGGCGGATGCCGAAGGTCGGCGGTCATCACGACGGCAGCCCCGCAGCGACCACGGGCATGGTCGAGACCGGCGAGTACGGCGGCACGGCGACCGAAGGGACGGGTGAGCACCAGGAGGGTCACGGGGACAGCCTCTCCCCGCTGCCGGTGATGGTCCTGAAACGCCCGCACCTGCTCGACGGAGCCATCGACGGAACCGTCGTCGATCAGCACCAGTCGCTCGACATCTGGAACGGCAAGCACCCGTTCGATCACATGGGTGATCACGGCCTGGGCATTGGACACGGAGGCGACCACCCACACACCTGCCGGTTTCGCCATGGCTGTGCGGGGTGGATCAACCCCAACTCTAGGAATCACCCCTCGAGTCATAGGCTCGCCCAATGCAACGCCGCACGGCGGCACCCCTCCGATCCATGGCTCAGTTCGAGAAGCTCACCGCCCCCGCCAAGGGAACCCCGATCCGCTTCGAGAACGGCCAGCCGGTGGTCGCCAACGATCCGATCATCCCCTTCATCCGTGGGGATGGAACCGGTGTGGACATCTGGCCCGCCACCCAGACCGTGCTGGATGCAGCGGTGGCCAAGGCCTACGGCGGCGAGAAGCGGATCGAATGGTTCAAGGTCTACGCCGGTGATGAAGCCTGCGACCTGTACGGCACCTATCAGTACCTTCCCGACGACACCCTCGAAGCGATCCGCACCTACGGGGTGGCGATCAAGGGGCCGCTCACCACGCCTGTGGGCGGCGGCATCCGCTCGCTGAACGTGGCCCTGCGCCAGATCTTTGATCTTTATTCCTGCGTGCGCCCCTGCCGTTACTACGAGGGCACCCCAAGCCCCCACAAAC
>WTHL01000264.1 GCA_011523155.1 Synechococcus sp. PL34863bin_39
GAAGATCCGGCAATCCCATGATCTTGCGGGTCTCATTCACCATCTTCATCTCCTCCTCGCAGTAGCTGTTCGGCTGCAGGGGTGAGTTGTGGAGAAAGAGATTGAACGCCAGGGAGTGGGGCAGCACCGTGCTCTCCGGGACACCGCCATCAAGCACAACCCGGCTGAGATCACGGAGTTCATCCATGGCCCGGGCACCGGCGCCGCTGGCCGACTGATAGGTGCTCACCACCACACGGCGCAGGGGACGACGCTCCGCCAGGGGCGCCAGCGCGAGGGTGAGCAGGATCGTGGTGCAGTTGGGGTTGGCGATCACCCCCTGGTGGGCGAAGGCCGCATCGGGGTTGACCTCTGGCACCACCAGGGGCACGCCCGCCTCCATCCGAAACGCACTGGAGTTATCCACCATCACGGCACCGGCCGCCGTGATAGCGGCACGCCATTGCTTCGACACCGAGCCGCCTGCAGAGGCCAGCACCAGGTCCACACCCTCGAAAGCCTCAGCGCAGACCTCCTGGACCGTCAGGTCCTGCCCCTTCCAACGCTGAACCGTGCCGGCAGATCGGGCTGATGCCAGCAGACGGAGCTCCCCGACAGGGAAACGACGCTCCTCAAGCAGCTGGAGAAGCTCCTGGCCGACCGCCCCACTGGCACCAAGAACAGCGACCGTGAGTGGGCGGCAAGGCAGAGATCGGGGAACAGGTGATGTGGAGGAGGGCAATACGGTTGTCGCTACGACTGGGAAACGGTTTCAGACGTCTTCTGGCTGTTCAGGGGAGGCCACGAGGAAAGGCGTGTGACCATCCGGCAGAGCGCTGGCTCAACAATACGCGGCGGAGCTGGTGATGGCACTTGCATAAAGTGTTGGGCTGCCCGTACCAGTTCCGATGAGCGCCGCTTCGCTGAAGGTCAAAACCACTGCACGCCCCGGCAGCCGCCTGGCCGTCGAAGTGGAGGTACCTGCGGAGCGCTGCAAGGAGAGCTACGAGTCCGCCGTGTCCAGCCTGAGCCGGTCCATCAAGCTTCCCGGCTTCCGCAAGGGCAGGGTGCCCAGAGCGGTGCTGCTCCAGCAGATCGGCCCCCTTCGCATCAGGGCCACGGCCCTCGAATCGATGGTGGATGGGGTCTGGCGTGAAGCGATCGAACAGGAAAAGATCGAGGCCCTCGGCCAGCCCGACCTCACCGACGGTTTCGACAAGCTCCTGGACGCTTTCGACCCCGGAAAAGTGCTCAAGGTCACCCTTGAGACCGATGTCGCCCCTGTCCCCAAGCTGAAGGCCACCAAGGGGCTCAAGGCGGAAGCCGAGTCCGTCAGCTACGACCCGGCCAAGGTTGACGAAATGATCGACCAGTCCCGTCGCCAGCTGGCGACCCTGGTGCCCGTGGAGAACCGGGCTGCTGCCAGCGGCGACGTCGCCGTGGTGGGCTTCAGCGGCACCTACAGCGATGACGGCACGGCCATCGAGGGTGGCAGCGCCGATTCGATGGATGTGGAGCTCGAGGATGGCCGCATGATCCCCGGGTTCGTCGAAGGCATCGTCGGCATGGCGATCGGCGACGAGAAAACCGTCGATTGCCAGTTCCCGGAGGACTACCCCAAGGAGGATGCACGCGGGCGCAAGGCCAGCTTCGTGATCAGCCTCAAGGACCTGAAATCCCGTGAGCTGCCGGAACTCGACGATGCCTTCGCCAAGCAGGCCAGCGACAAGCAGACCATGGAAGAACTGCGCGCTGATCTGGAAACGCGCCTCAAGGAGGACGCGGAGCGTCGTCAGACCAGCAATCGCCACGACGCCCTGATTGCTGCCCTGGTGGAGCAGCTGGAGGTGGAACTTCCCGAAAGCCTGGTGCAGCAGGAAGTCCGCAACCTTGTGGAGCAGACCGCCGGTCAGTTCGCCCAGCAGGGAATGGATGTGAAATCCCTGTTCACCCCCGAGCTGGTCCGCAACCTGATGGAGTCCTCGCGGCCCGAAGCCGAGGAGCGCCTCCGCCGCAGTCTCGCCCTCTCAGCCCTGGCCGAGAGCGAGGGCCTCAAGGTTGAGGACGCCGACATCGACGCGAAGGTGAAGGAGGTCAAGAAGCAGCTCTCCGGTGAGCGCGACATCGATCCCCAGCGCCTGCGGGATGCCGTTGTCGATGATCTGCTGCGCGAGAAGCTCCTCGGCTGGCTGGAGGAGAACAGCACGGTGACCGAGAAAGCCGCGGACAGTGGCGACGCAAAGGCGGAGAAGAAGCCCGCAGCCAAGGCGAAACCGGCCGCGAAGAAGGCAGCCGACGGCAAGGCCAAAACGACGAAAGCCAAGGCCGCCAAAGCCGATGAGGACGCCAAGGACTGATCAGGCCCCATAGATTGCATTGACACAGTCCTGTTGCAATCGCCGCGTGATCGACGCCCGCAGCCACCACCCGATCCAGAACCGCTGGAGTGGCACCCGCCCCTCCGCGGTCATGCCCTCTGCGGCCCCCGGGGTACTCCCCACGGTGGTGGAGCAATCGGGACGGGGCGAACGCTCCTTCGACATCTACTCCCGTCTGCTGCGGGAGCGGATCATCTTTCTCGGCACCGGCATCGACGACCAGGTCGCCGATGCCCTGGTGGCTCAGCTTCTCTTCCTTGAAGCCGAAGATCCTGAAAAGGACATCCAGATCTATGTCAACTCGCCAGGGGGATCGGTCACCGCTGGCCTGGCGATCTACGACACCATGCAGCAGGTGGCACCCGACATCGTCACCATCTGCTACGGCCTGGCGGCGTCCATGGGAGCGTTTCTGCTGTCAGGCGGCACCAAAGGCAAACGCCTGGCGCTGCCGAATGCACGGATCATGATCCACCAGCCCCTCGGCGGTGCCCAGGGCCAGGCGGTGGATATTGAAATCCAGGCTCAGGAGATTCTTTTCCTGAAGGAAACGCTGAACGGACTGATGGCGGATCACACGGGCCAGCCCCTGGAGAAAATTGCCGAAGATACCGACCGCGACTACTTCCTTTCCCCGGCAGAAGCGGTTGAATACGGATTGATTGATCGGGTGGTGGATAGCCCGGCAGACGGAGGAATCGTTACGGAAGGCTGACATCACCGTCTTCCAGCACGATCCTTGAAGTCGGGCCGTCCCTTCCCATGAGGTC
>WTHL01000183.1 GCA_011523155.1 Synechococcus sp. PL34863bin_39
TAATAATTGTCATAGACCTAGCCGTACAGTCAAATCTTTTAATTCGCGAAGACATTGACCTGATAGAAAACAACTCTCTCATCCGGAATTTTGCACTATTCATTCAAACGCCTCTTGATGCAGCCTACAACAACTCTTGTTTAACTAAGACAGCAGAAGCTCCACAACATGCAAACTTGAGGCTACGCAACAACAGATCAACACCTCGAACTGACCCGCAACACCCAGAAATCGCAATCAAGACAGCAATCTGAAAACACCGCCCAATACAAATCTCCCGAGAAGCTGAGAATTCATTGCACAAAAATTTGAAAATGCTCATCCACAGAGCGAATCTCAACCGAATCCTTCACCTGAATACCAAGACGTTGAACCTCACCCGAACGCAGCTCAATCACAGCGTCAACTGCGTCGGGAAGTTCATCTCCATCTCGATCAGCGAAATAACTCGGGCAAGGGATTGCCGTGCATGGAGGCACCTGAGGTTCAATGGCAATCACCTGATCGTTCAGGATGAAAAGCATGTCAAGAGATGCGGGCGTGTTCAGCATCCACATGCTGATCGGGAAGGAATTGTGGAATACAAACAACATGCCTTGCCGCGGCGGGAGCGGCGGACGACGCATCAAACCAATGCGGCGTTTGTTGTGATCATCAGCAACCTCCAAAGCAATACAAACTGACTGCTTTTGATGCGCTTGAGATGTGCCCGATAAACACCACTCTGCAGTGACTGGAAGGAACTGCGGAGCTGAAACCTGTGCAGACGACCTGGCATTCAAAACAGCAACCATTGCAATC
Organism: Synechococcus sp. PL34863bin_39; assembly: GCA_011523155.1. The sequence continues at coordinate 802 of WTHL01000183.1, forward strand.
GCGGCAAACCAGAACCAACACGTTCGATTCAACCGACGAAGGCAAATTGTTCTCGGCTGGAGCTGATTGAGATGCATCAACGGGTCGGAACACCGTCACTGAGGCTGTACCCGCGTCCACGGATGGTGTGCAACAGACGGGGTTCTCCCTTCTCCTCCAGTTTCTGGCGGAGATAGCGCACATACACCTCAATCACGTTGCTGGACGCACCACGTTCGTCATTCCAGACCTCAGACAAGATCTGATCGCGACTCACCACCTGGCCAGCGCGACTGAGCAGCAGCATGAGCAAGGCATACTCACGGGCCGTAAGAGCAAGCGGACGCGTGCCTCGTCGCACCTGCCTGCAACTGGGATCCACCGTCAGATCCCCGACCCGAAGCACAGCACTGACCTGATCCTGACGGCGCTGAATGGACAGATGCAGTCGCAATCTCTGGAGCAGGTCGCTGATTCCCAGCGACGACAGCCAGAAATCATTGGCGCCCGCATCGAGACAGACTTCCCGCCCTTCGACACTGTCGACGTGAACATCCAGCAAGACCGGAATTGACCCAAAACAGGCACGGAGATCGGCAATCCGATGCGCCTGATCAGTGGCAAGAATTGCAATCACAGGGGTGGCACCATTCACCGCTGAACCGGAAACCCCTGCGTCCCAGTGACGCGGCTGATACCCAGAGGCTTCCAGACGGGGCGCCAAGTCGACCGCCGGATCACCAACCAGAAGCACAACATCACCCTCCGGCATCACACCTCCGACTTGGCAGCGTCTGGTTTGGCCACGTGGGGCAGTCCCCAACCAAGTTTGTTGCGCAGAACCTGAAAGAACTCATGGTCGGCGAGACGCACGAAACGAACCGGATGCTCACTGCGTCGGATCAGCACCCTGTCTTCAGGCCAGACGTAGCAGCCGGCACTGCCATCCACCACCATGATCAGGCGTTCCGGCGTTGCTGGAAACACCGTGACAGGTTCCTGATCACTGAACACCAGCGCGCGAGATGCCAATGAATGCGGAGCAATGGGTGTGAGCTGAAGAACTGGGCACTCCGGTGTGATCACCGGCCCTCCGGCGCTGAGGGCATAGGCGGTCGAACCCGTGGGGGTGGAAAGAATCACCCCATCCGCGGAGATATCCACCGGTGCGTGACGGCCGATGGCGATCTCGAAATGGCACATGCTCGTGAGAGGCTCCCGGTGCAGCGCCATCTCATTGAGACAGAGAGCCTCCCAGCGACGCTGATCGCCCCGCATCACGCTCACCACCAGATTGGCCCGTTCTTCGATGGTCCACTGCTGCGTGAGGATCTGCTCCAAGGCCTGATCGAGATTGTCCAGGTAGGCCTCGGCCAAAAATCCCAGATGCCCGGTGTTGATGGTGAGAATCGGAACCCCCACAGGTGCGGTCTGCCGGGCCGCCGATAGGACCGTGCCATCGCCTCCAAGCACGATCGCAAGAGCCATCGAGGGATCGAAGCCCTCTGGAACGCAGGCGTTGTAGCCCAGCATGCGGAGATGCTGGTCAGGATTGGCGAACCCGACCATGCCACCGGAGCTGCTGGCACGGACCACCGCGTGGTCAGCACGTTCAAGACGCTCCTGAATGACCTGGGCGGTCTCAACAGCCAGAGGCTTGCCGTCATTCACGATCAGTCCGACTTTGGGCACCGACCGGAACCAGACCACGACAACGGCACTTTATGAGAAACCGATTACCGGTTTCCTCAGCCGCGCGAAATTGATGCAGCTCAACACCGCTCCTCGGCGATGGTGCAACCCTCAGAACTGCTCCAGAAAGCGCAGATCACTGGTGTAGAGCCTGCGGATGTCATCAATCCCGTGCCGGACCATGCAGAACCGTTCGACACCGAGACCGGCAGCGAAACCGCTGTAACGCTCAGGATCAAGTCCTAAGCCCTCCAGAACAGCAGGGTCGACCATGCCGCAGCCCATGACCTCGAGCCAGCGACCGCGCCACTGCACGTCCACCTCGGCAGAAGGCTCCGTGAAAGGGAAATAGCTTGCACGGAAGCGCACAGGGAGGTCTCCGAAGAAGGCCTTCAGGAAGGCCATCACTGTGCCGCGGAGATGGCTGAAATCGAGTCCTTCATCAATGGCGAGAACCTCCACCTGATGAAAGACCGGTGAGTGGGTTGCATCCACAGCATCACGTCGATAGACACGACCGGGCGCAACGATTCGCACAGGTGGTGGTGTCTGCTCCAGCTGACGGATCTGAACAGGAGAGGTGTGGGTGCGCAGCAGGAGGTTGTCCCTCAAATAAAAGGTGTCCTGCATATCCCTGGCCGGATGGTCGGGGGGAATGTTCAGCGCCGTGAAGTTGTAGTGATCTGACTCCACTTCAGGGCCTTCCACCATCCTGTAACCCAGACCACAGAAAAGATCGACGATCTCTTCCGTGGTGGTGATCAGGGGATGACGATGACCGGTGGGCACTCCAGATGCAGCCGCTGTCACATCAAGTGTTTCGCTGGCGATGCGAGCGTCCAGGGCTGCCGCCTTCACCGCCTGCAGGCGCTCAGTGAGCAACGCCTGAACCTGGGTCTTGAGCAGGTTGGCGCGTTGTCCCACCAGAGGTCTCTCGTGACCCGGCAACTTGCCCATGGCCCCGAGCACGCCGGACAGACGCCCCTTTTTCCCCAGGAGACCGACCCGCAACTGTTCGAGGGACTCAGCGTCAGCAGCGGCAGCAATCTCTGTCGCTGCCTCCTGTTCAAGAGCCTCGAGCTGGTCGGTGAGCTGCTGAAGAGAGATGGTGGCGCTCACGGCGTTGGAATCGCAGCGACTGACTTTAGGCAGCGACGACGCTTAGGTTCCCTTGAGACCCCTCCGGCATGCCATGGCCCCGCTGCGGATCCTCATCAGTAACGACGACGGCGTCTTCGCCGATGGCATCAAGGCCCTGGCTCTCGCCGCCGCGGCCCGTGGCCATCAGGTCACCGTGGTGTGCCCGGATCAGGAGCGCTCCGCCACCGGCCATGGCCTCACCCTGCAACAGCCGATCCGGGCCGAACGCGCCGATCAGCTCTTCGGCAGCGGTGTGACCGCCTGGGCCTGCAGCGGCACACCAGCTGACTGCATGAAGCTGGCCCTGTTCGAGCTGCTGGACGGCCCTCCGGACCTGGTCCTCTCCGGCATCAACCACGGTCCGAATCTCGGCACCGATGTGTTCTGCTCCGGAACGGTGGCCGCTGCCCTGGAGGGAACACTCGAAGGGCTGCCAGCCATGGCAGTGAGCAGTGCCTGCTTCCAGTGGCGCCAGTTCGAAGGCGCCGGGGAGATCGCGCTTGACGTCGCCGAATCAGCACTCCAGAACGGTTGGCCCGACAACCTTCTGCTGAACCTCAATCTGCCCCCTTGCCATCCTGAGTCGATGGGTCCACTGCGCTGGACGCGACTGTCCATCCGTCGTTACGACGAACAGTTCAGTGCGCGCCAGGATCCTCGCGGCCGCACCTACTACTGGCTGGCAGGAGAAGCCGTGGAAGATCTTGAATCAGGTGGCGACGGTCCACGGGACTGGCCCACCGATGTGGCCCAGATTCAGACCAATGCGCCGTCGCTGACCCCAATTCAACCGGAACTGTTCTGGCGAGGCAGTCTCTCAAGCCTGCCCGCGGTCAGCCTCGGCGCTCAGGCCGTTCACTGAGTCAGCGGGCCCTGAAGATGCGCTGAAGAAACCAGAGGGAGAACAGAAGCCCAATGAGATGGGCAAACAACACCTGGGTATTACTGAGAACGGAAAGCATCTCCAGGGAAGTGATCGCCAGGTTCTCGCGCAGTCCTGAGCCACCGATCGCAATGCCTGGGGTCTGCTGGGACGCCTGAACGAACAGAGCACCAGCCAGCGACTGGTAGCCGACAGCGGCGAAGACAAGGCCGAGAAGATCGGCAATCAGACCACGCTTGATCAGCCTGCTCGCTTCACCACGACTGGGACGGGCAGGACTGCCGAGTGCACGGCCAAGACGCACCACCAACCAGCCCTGCCAAAGACTGAACAGCAGAACCAGGAACGAAAGGGTGGTCAGGGACAGACCCGGACTCAGTCCGAGGGCCCGATCGGCGTTGCGGCTCAGACTGCCACCGACGTTGTTGAAGGCCAGAACGCCCATCACCACAATGCCCAGGGCGGTCTGGATCCAGAACCGGATCCAGGCCATCCGGCGTAGACCGAGGGACAGCAGCTGAAGGTCGAGGCGGTCAGCCATACGGGGGTGAACGGCAGTCGTCCAAACTTGCCATTAACACCCGCCGGATGCACGGCTTCCTTGATTCCCCTCTGCTCCCCACAGCAGGCCAGCAGGCCAACGGCGCTGGCCCTCGGCAGCTTCGACGGCCTGCACGCTGGTCACAGACGCGTCATCGATGCTGTCTGCAGCGAGCCCAACGGCGGCGTGCCGAGTGTGGTGAGCTTCTGGCCCCACCCCCGGGAAGTGCTGCATGGTGAAGCTCGGCTGCGTCTCGATCTTCCTGAGGAGAAGCTCTCACTGCTGGAACCCCTCGGCATCGCCCAACTCGTCCTGGTGCCTTTTGATCAGGCACTGGCAAAGCTCAGCGCCGAGAATTTTGTCCGCAGCATGCTGATTGACACCCTGCAGGCTCGTCACATTGCGGTGGGCTCCAATTTCCGTTTCGGAAAGGGGCGGCAGGGAACCACACAGACCCTGACAAACTTGTGCCAGCAAGCCGGTATCAGAGTCAGCGTGCTGCCGATCCTGAGGGACAGCAGCGGTGCCGTCAGCAGCAGCAGGATCCGGGCCGCGTTGAGCGATGGCGATCTTCAAAGGGCCACGCAGCTACTGGGACGTCCGTATCGCTTCAGTGGCTCCGTGGTGAAGGGACGAGGCCTGGGCCACACGATCGGATGGCCGACCGCCAACCTGCAGGTCGACGGTCGCAAGTTTCTGCCAGGCCTTGGTGTGTATGCGGCCTGGGCCCGAATCGAGGGTCAGCGTCGACGATTTGCAGCTGTGATGAACCTCGGTCCGCAACCAACCGTGGATCCGAATTCACCATCGGCGGTTGAAGTTCACCTGCTCGACGTCGATCAGGAGCTCAATGGAGTCTCCCTCTGCGTGGAGCCCGTGATCCGGTTACGCGGTCAGCAGCGCTTCGCGGATCTGGAAGCCCTCAGCATCCAGATCGGGCTTGACGCTGAACACGCAAGACGCGCACTTGTCGATATCTCGGCTGAACCAACAAACGCTGCTCAGAGCAGAGAGCTCGGATAAGCGTTGGTCAGCCCCCAGACGATGAACACGCCAATGCTGCCAAGCAGCAGAATGCCCCAGACGAGCACCTTCATCGGGCTGTCAGATCTGCCGTTATCCATGGCCGCAACCGTGCGTGCAATTCAGCCAAGACTGCCATGCGTTCCATGAATGGCGACCCCAGGAATGATGCCGCTGTCGCCCGGATGATCGATGCCAATCTCGATCGGGCACGCGAAGGCTTGCGTGTGGTCGAGGACTGGTGCCGTTTTGGGCTTGATCGGCTGGATCTGGTGAAGCCGCTGAAGCACTGGCGGCAGCAACTCGGGCAGCACCATCAGGAGATCTACAAACACGCCCGATCGACCGCCACGGATTCTGCCGCTGGACTGGCCCACCCTGCCCAGGAGTCGCGGCAGCATCCCAGCCAGGTGGTGGCCGCGAACTGCGCCAGAGTTCAGGAAGCGCTCCGGGTGCTGGAAGAATTCGGCCGGGCTCAGAATCCCGACCTGGCAACGACTGCAGCCTCCATCCGTTACGGCCTCTATGACCTTGAGGTCTCGGTGCTGCGGGCCGATCGTCGGTCGGAACGACGACGCAAACTGGACGCGAGCACGGTCTGCCTGATCACGGCACCAGGAGACGACCTTCTGCAGCGTGTTGATGCCGCCCTCAGCGCTGGGATCACACTCGTGCAGTACCGCGCCAAGGAGGGGAACGACCGCGATCGCCTGGAGGAGGCGAGAAGCCTGGCAGCGCTCTGCCACAACCGTGGGGCCCTGTTCATCGTCAACGACCGCATCGACCTCGCCTTGCTGGTCGATGCGGACGGAGTTCATCTTGGCCAGCAGGACCTGCCCACCTCCGCAGCCCGCGCCTTGATCGGAGAGGACCGTCTCCTGGGACGCAGCACGCATGCACTGCCCCAGTTAAAGGCAGCGGAATCGGAGGATTGCGACTACTTCGGCGTTGGACCGATGTATGCAACCGGCACCAAACCCGACCGCACGCCGCAGGGACTGGACTGGGCACGACAGGCCAGTGATCATGCGACACATCCCTGGTTCGCCATCGGTGGGATCGAGCTCGGACGAATCGCTGAACTGCGGGCAGCGGGCGTCCGACGTGTCGCCGTGGTGAGCGCCATCATGGCGGCAACTGATCCGGGAGCTGCCAGTCGGGATCTCCTGCAGGCACTGCGCTGAAACTGGCTGACTTACCACCCCCTTCGACCTCCGAGCCCAACACCGATGCCAGCACTGACAGTTCACGTGAACGGTGAACAGCGCACCGTGGACGCGGACCCATCCACCCTCGCAAAGGTGATGGAAACCCTGGGCCATCACCCGAAGCTCGTGGTGGTGGAATTCAACGGTCTGATCGTGACACCGGAACGATGGGCGGACCAGATCGTGCAAAGCGGTGACAACTTGGAGATCGTCACCATCGTGGGTGGGGGTTCCTAGAGTCAGCAGAATCGCCCGCCCCGTGTTGAAGCATTCCCTGCTCCCTCAACGCAACCGTTCGATTCACCGCCTGCTCCGTCGCAGCGTCTCGGCGATGCTTATTCCCGTGTTGCTTCTGGGGCTGATCCTTCTGCAGCCCGATCCCAGCTACGCCGCCCGTGGCGGACGCATCGGTGGTGGCAGCTTCAGGGCTCCAACCATGCCTCGCTCCGGTGGCTACGGCCGCACCTATGGAGGCGGGGGATACGGCCGTGGCTATGGAGGTGGAATCGGATTCCCCTTCATCATTCCGTTTTTCGGGTTCGGCAGCATGGGTGGGCTGCTGGGTCTTTTTGCACTGATGGCGGTCGTTGGCGTGATCACCAACGCGGTGCGTGGGGCCGGCGCTGGATCCACCAACCGGATCGAGAGATCGGATGCGATCAGCACCGGGCCGGTCACGCTCATCCAGCTCCAGATTGGACTGCTGGCCGGCGCCAAGGAACTGCAACAGGATCTACGGGAGCTTGCGGCAACAGCTGACACGAGCTCACCCAGCGGGTTGCAACGGGTGTTGCAGGAAACGACCCTGGCGCTTCTAAGACAACCCGACCTGTGGGTCTACGCCAATGTCGAAAACGGCTCTGTGCCCTTCAACGCAGCAGAGTCCACCTTCAACCGTCTGTCGATGACGGAACGCAGCAAGCTGCGTGAAGAACTCACCACCAATGTCGGTGGTTCTCGCAGCACCGGATCCAACACGATCAACAGTGTCGGTGAGGCTGACGCCACTAACGAATTCATCGCAGTCACCGTTCTCGTCGCCAGCCGCCGTGCGATCAAGCTGAGGGCGATTGACGACAACGAAGGTCTGCGGGAATCCCTGCGGATTCTCGGCTCCACGTCATCCAGCGATCTGATGGCGCTGGAGGTGATCTGGCAGCCCGACGGCGCCGGTGATGTGCTCAGCGCCGAGGAACTCGTCACCGCCTATCCGAATCTCCAACATCTCTGACCGACCACAAGCCCGCCGCCGGCTCAGCGTTGCGCCAACTTGGCAGGGACGTCTCCGGGTTCAGGAATCACTGAATCTTTCAAGACCGGCAGTGTTGCCTGCATGCATGAGATCCACCATCGTGCGCCCATCTGCCCAAGGACATGGCCAGGCGCTCACCCGAGTGGATCAATTCAGCGGTTCTGCTTGAAGCCATGGTCCGCTATCAGGAGGGACGCCTGCCGAGATCGATGCGGCTCTGGATCGAAGCGTTGTTGGAACTGGATGGAGACCCATCTGAACCACTCCTGCCCGAGGTTCAGCTGGCTCGAACCGAGTGAGAGCGGAGGATTCGGAGCGCAGCCATCGCAGCGCCGAAGCCGTTGTCGATATTCACCACAGCAAGACCGGGAGCACAGCTAGCAAGCATGCCGTCAAGCGCTGCACGCCCTCCTGCGCTGACCCCATACCCAACCGACACCGGGACGCCGATCACGGGCTGAGGAACCAGTCCCGCCAGAACCGTCGGCAAAGCCCCCTCCATCCCGGCGCAGGCAATCAGCACATCAAACGTCTCAAGACGTGGCAACTGTTCGAGCAGTCGATGCAGGCCGGCGACGCCGACATCAAGCATCAGCTCGGCAGCAGCGCCATGGCAATGCAAGGCCAGCTGCGCTTCCGAGGCAACCCTGAGATCACTGGAACCACCACCAAGCACCATCACCGAACCAACCTCTGGGCTCGGCTCAGGGAACGTTCCAAGGGTGAGGCAATGGGAGGCCTCATGCCAGTGAAGAAGCTCGGCAAGGCCGTGCGCACGCAAACAGGACTCCACGGCCGAAGCCTTCTGAGCATCCACCCGGGTCACAAGAGAGGGCTCTCGACGTTGTGACGACTGGCGAAGAATGGCAGCAATCTGTCGAGGCGTCTTGTGCTCACCCCAGACAGCTTCCCTCAGGCCGATCCTGGCTGGTCGCTGCCAGTCGAACCGCACGTCAAAGCACTCGGTCACTGGGGACAAAGCTCGCCTTCAAACACCAGCGGAAAGGGGTTGCCGCTGGCCATATCCAACCCCTTGCGAGCAAGGGTTTCAAAACGCTCCTGGATGTCGTTCACCTCAGCCTCAGGAATCGCTTTCCATTGCTCTCGGGTGGCCCAGCGAATCAGAAGCGTCGCTTCCTCAGCGTCCGGATCCCAGAGAAGATCACGCCCAAGAAAGCCATCCTGCTGCGCCAGCCAGGGCTCCCAGCTTTTCTCTTCAGCTTCTCTCCACACACGCCGGGCCTCGGAGGGGACCTTGATCCGCAGATGCTCGACCACTGGCGTCTGAAAGGCCTGAGCCACCTGCGCTGATGACGGGATCTTCGGCATCAGGTCACTGGCAAAGGTCGCTGGTGCAACTGCAAGAAGTGCTGTCGCAAACCAGCAGACGATACGCAGAACCATGGTCAGTTCGCCTGAAGCAACGCCACGGCCATGCAGGAAATCCCTTCCTCACGACCTTCCGGTCCGAGTGTTTCATTGGTGGTCGCCTTGACACCCACACACGCGGGGTCAAGGCCGATGCGACCCGCGATCGCAGACCGCATCGCATCAATGTGGGGCTTCAACTTCGGACGTTCAGCCACCACCACCGCATCAACGTTCACGACTCTCCAGCCGCGTTCAGCAACAAGAGCAACCACCTGCTCAAGCAGACGCAGACTGTCAGCACCTTTCCAAGCGGGATCGTCAGGGGGGAAATAGCGGCCGATATCGCCCAGGGAAAGCGCTCCGAGCAAAGCATCCATCACCGCATGGACGAGCACATCGGCATCACTGTGCCCATCAAGCCCAAGGCCATCCGGATGGTCCAGATGCTGCCCTCCAAGAATCAGGGGGCGACCCGGAACAAGCCGATGGATGTCATAGCCATTGCCGATCCTGATCTGCAAGTCATCCCTGCCATTCAGCTCATTGTCAACGACAGGCTGATTGGATCGGGGTTATTGCTGTTGCTGTTGCTGTTGCAGCCATTGCTGATGGAGGTCGGGCCTCCGCTCGCGGGTGCGTTGCTCGCGCTGTGCCTGGCGCCAGGCATCGATGGCCGCATGATCACCGCTTCGAAGCACCGGGGGGACCTCCATGCCACGGAAGTCGGCAGGACGGGTGTAGTGAGGATGCTCCAGGAGGACATCACTGTGGCTTTCATCCACCAGTGAGGCAGCAGTGCCCACGGTGCCTGGCAGCAGACGGACAACACCGTTGATGATCGTCATCGCCGGAAGTTCCCCTCCGGTGAGCACGAAGTCCCCCATGGAGACTTCCTCGTCGGCAAGACCACGGATGCGTTCGTCAAACCCTTCGTAATGGCCGCAGAGCATGACGAGCTGATCGCAGGTTTCAGCCCATCGCTGCAGATCACACTGCTGAAGTGGCTTTCCCTGCGGGCTCATCAGCAACACCCGCCGCCGGGACAGCACCGGGAGGGATTCAAAAGCGGCATAGACAGGTTCGGGCTTAAGCACCATGCCGGCCCCGCCGCCGTAGGGGATGTCGTCCACCTTGCGATACCGGTCTGTGGCGTGATCGCGGGGGTTGTGCAGATGCAGTTCGGCGATTCCCGCGGCGAAAGCGCGACCAATCACTCCCAACTCGAGGAGTGGCGCGAATGCTTGAGGCGCAAGGCTCAGGACATCCAGTCGGAAGGGAGCCATGGTCGTTCAGCGTCCCGGGGCGGACACGCGTCGAATCTCCGAACAGAAGCCCGCCTGCCGGGGCGTTCCATCGGGATCAACCAGCGTGTTGCTTCTGAGACGCAGATTGGGCTTGATAAACCAAAGGCGATCGATCGTCTGAGATCCATCGTCGTTGGAGAAACGCAGCTCCAGGCAACCATCCGCGGTCATCGTCCATGCGCCCTGACCCTCTGGCCCTGAGGCTGAGCCTCCTCGAGAGAGAGAGCCATCTTCCTTGAAGGTGAGAGAACTGAGCAGACTTCCCTGGCCGTCGCGGACCAGCAGTTGGTCGCTTCCATTTGAGTCCGGCTGATGACGGAGTTCCACCTCACCACGTTCACTCTGGTGCCAATCGTCTTCACTCTCGAGAGCGAAGGTGCTGCGCAGACTCATCCAGCGCCCGTCACAGAGCCGGAGAAAGTCACGCAGGAGCAAGGGGGGAAAGGGAGGCTCAGACACGGGAACGGTGGGCGCCGAAGAACTGGCATCGATCATGAGGAGATTCTCTCAGCCTCCCGGCGAAGAATCGAGACGACCGTCTCAGTAGCAGGCATCACCCGGTTCAAGCTTGGCGGCGGCTTCGGGAAACGTGCGTCTCCAGATCCTGCAGTTCTCGGCTTCGGTGAACTCAGAGCGATCAATCACAGGTGCAGGACGGAGTTCCGGAGGGGGAAGATCCGAAGTTTGCTCCTCATCAACATCGCTGATCACGAATTCGGGCAGGTCTTCAGGGGTGGTTGGCGCACCTGGAAGAACGGGATTCGCACCGCCTTCCACAGGCGGCAATGACGGTTCCTCCAGACTGATCGGTTGCTGTGTCCAGCGGCCGAGAAGGGCCATTCCGGAGAAGTAGCCCACGAAGCCAAAACCAAAG